>CAYLJQ010000015.1:0-28100 GCA_964383955.1 uncultured Heliomicrobium sp.
ATTATCGTGATTCCTTACGCCGCGCCTTTTTGGTGGGGTACCGCGCGCGGGAGCACGCGGTTTACATGGAAATCCCGCCGCTTGCTCACGCGCGCGGTACCGTATCGTGTTCCACTAATCGCATTCAAACCGCCATACGAAGGTTCAAGACCGCTTGCCTAATCCTCTGATTTACTGCACATTCAGTGAACAGCCGGAAGTTCTTTCGGCTTCACTCTAAATACTCAAAATCAACTAGCACTGGGAGAAACATCCGGAATGACCACCCAACGAATAAACCGGGTAAAAGTGATTGACTCACACACGGGCGGAGAACCAACGCGCGTTGTCATCAGCGGCGGCCCGGATTTGGGCAACGGCTCGATGGCTGAACGCCTGGAGCGATTCAAAAACGAGTTCGATCAATTTCGCTCCGCCGTGGTTAATGAACCGCGCGGAAATGACGCCGTTGTCGGCGCGCTGCTGTGCGAACCTGTAGATCCTACCTGTGCGGCAGGCGTCCTGTATTTCAACAACGTAGGCTATTTGGGCATGTGCGGTCACGGAACCATTGGATTGATGGTGACGCTGGCTTACCTCAATCGAATTCAGCCTGGCACGCATCGGATTGAAACTCCTGTTGGCGTGGTCGAAGCCACGCTGGATGAGAATAACTTTGTCAGCGTTGCGAACGTCCCCAGCTATCGGCTGGCGACAAACGTTCCGGTCGAAGTTCCCGGCCACGGTCCCGTGACGGGTGATATTGCTTGGGGCGGCAACTGGTTCTTTTTGGTCAATAGCAACGGCCATAAACTGGAAATGGACAACCTGGAAGAGTTGACAGACTTTTCCTGGCGCATTCGCCAGGCTTTGACGGAGCAGGGAATTACCGGCGCGAACGGACAGGAAATTGACCACATTGAACTGTTTGCGCCTTCGCAACTGGATGGCGTACAGAGCAAAAATTTCGTGCTATGTCCGGGCAAAGCTTACGACCGTTCACCGTGCGGAACAGGCACCAGCGCCAAACTGGCTTGCCTGTATGCCGATGGAAAATTACAGGAAGGGCAAGTCTGGCGGCAGGAAAGCATTGTCGGCAGCGTGTTTGAAGGCAGCATCCGCGTCGCAGGAAACGAAATTTACCCGACAATCAAAGGTTCCGCCTTCGTCAATGCCGAAGCCGATTTGATTCTGGATGAACGCGATCCGTTCTGTTATGGAATTCGCCGATGACTTTTGACGTGGCCATTGTTGGCGGCGGCATCGTCGGCGCGGCCTGCGCGTTAGAGGCTGCGCGTTCCGGCCTGCGCGTTGTTGTCATTGAACCGAGCGTGATCGGCGGAGGCGCAACGGCGGCAGGAATGGGCCATATCGTCGTGATGGACGATTCCGAAGCCCAGTTTGCGCTCACGCATTACTCCCAACAACTCTGGCAGGAAATCGCGCCGGAGCTTCCCGCTGAAATCGAATACGAAGAATGCGGCACGCTGTGGGTCGCCGCCGACGAAGAAGAGATGGACGAAGTGCGCCGCAAAGTGCGGTTTTACGAAGCACACGGCGTCGCGGTGGAAGTCCTGGACGACAAAGCGTTGGCCGAAGCCGAACCTCATCTGCGTCCCGGATTGGCAGGCGGATTGTTAGTTCCCGGCGATGGCGTGGTCTATCCGCCCTGTGCCGCGAAACATTTTCTGGACGAAGCGCAATCGCTTGGCGCGCAACTGCAGCTCGGCCTTTCCGCTGTTGAACTGGGTGATAAGGGCGTGAAGTTGAGTAACGGCGAATTTGTCAGTGCGGGAAAAACGGTCAATGCCACGGGCAGTTGGGCGCCGGAGCTGACGCCTGGCATAGACGTACAGAAGCGCAAAGGACATTTGCTGATCACAGACCGTTATCCGGGTTTCGTCCGGCATCAACTGGTTGAACTTGGCTATCTGAAAAGCGCGCATTCGATCAGTTCCGATTCCGTCGCCTTCAACGCGCAACCGCGCAAGACTGGGCAGGTGCTGATCGGTTCGTCGCGGCAATACGGCGTGGATGATCCGAAAGTTGAAGCCGCAATGCTTAGCCGGATGCTTCAGCGCGCCGAAGAATATATGCCCGGCATCACAGAGCTTTCCGCCCTCCGCACCTGGACGGGATTTCGCGCGGCCACGCCCGACAAACTGCCGCTGATTGGAAAATGTCCGGGTTATGAACGTTTGTATCTGGCAACCGGCCACGAAGGTTTGGGCATCACGACTTCAATGGGCACCGCCAAATTGCTGGTGGATCAGTTGATGAATCGCCCCTCGCAGATTCCAGTTTCGCCGTATTTGCCGAACCGCGCGCATCAGGAGGCGATGCATGCCTGACGCGGTCTTGCTGACAGTCAACGGCCAATCTGTGACAGTGCAGGAAGGCTGCACCGTGGCAACCGCTGTTGCACTTTCCAGCGCAACAACCTTTCGCCGTTCGGTGACGGGCCAAGCCCGCGCGCCGCTGTGCGGAATGGGAATTTGTTTTGAATGCCGCGTCACCGTCAACGGCCAGCCGCACGCACGCAGTTGCCAGATTGTTTGCCGCGAAGGAATGGAGGTGCGAACCGATGACTAGCCCTCTGCAAAATTATGACGTGCTGGTGATCGGCGGCGGTCCGGCGGGCCTGGCAGCGGCAGTATCGGCAACAGAATCCGGCGCGCGCGTTGCCATCGTGGATGACAACCCCGGACTGGGCGGCCAAATCTGGCGCGGAGAGCAGCGCAAAGCTTCAACACCGGAAGCCGCCGAATGGCTGCGCCGCGTGCAAGCCGCGCAAATCGAATTCCTTCCCGGCGCGCGCGTTTACGATCAACCGGAACCTGGCCAATTGCTTGCTGAAATGCCGCTGGCCGAAACTTTTGACGGCGTATTGAAACTCGGCTATCGCAAGCTGATTCTGGCGACGGGCGCGCGCGAACGCTTTTTGCCCTTTCCCGGTTGGACGCTGCCAGGTGTCGCAGGCGCAGGCGGTTTGCAGGCGCTGGTCAAATCCGGTCTGCCGATTGAAGGCAAAAAAGTCGTCGTCGCCGGAACCGGGCCGTTATTGCTGGCTGTCGCTGCGTATTTGCGAAAGCGCGGCGCGCAAGTGTTGCTGATTGCCGAACAGGCTTCGCAACGCAAATTACTTTCTTTCGGCTTCGGCCTGTGGCGCTCGCCGGGCAAGGTCTTTCAGGCGATCCAACTCAAACGCGAACTTCCAGGCATTCCGCATCTGACCAGTTGCTGGCCAGTTACAGCAAACGGCGACAACCAATTGCGAAGCGTCACGCTTCAACGCGGCCAGAAAACCTGGGATGTCGCGTGTGATTACCTGGCTTGCGGTTTTCACCTTTTGCCCAACACGGAACTGGCGGTCTTTTTCGGCTGCGCGCTGCGCGAAGGTGTCGTGCAGGTGGATGAATTTCAGCAGACGACAATGTCCGGCATTTACTGCGCCGGAGAATCCACGGGCATCGGCGGGCTGGACGTTTCACTCGTCGAAGGCCAAATCGCAGGCTTTGCCGCGACAGGCCAATCTGAAAAAGCCCGCGCGTTATTTGCCGAACGTCACAAACATCAACAGTTCGCCGATTTGCTAAATCGTACTTTCGCATTGCGCGAAGAACTGAAGTCGCTTCCGCAAGCGGACACCATCGTTTGCCGCTGCGAAGATGTAAGTTTCGCACGGTTGCAAAATCAACCCGCCTGGCGCGCTGCCAAGCTGCACACCCGCTGCGGCATGGGGCCTTGCCAGGGGCGGATTTGCGGTGGCGCAATTGAATTTTTGCTTGGCTGGCCTGCGGAATCGGTTCGCCCGCCGGTGTTTCCGGTGAAAGTCGGGAGCTTAATCAAGACACTCTAAAACATGAACGCGGTAGGACAGGTTGATAACCCGTCCTACCATTTCAAGGAGAAATTATGGCTATGAAATGGCAGGGCGTGATGCCCGCAATTACCACCGGATTCAAAGAAGACCTGAGCATTGACCACGAATTTGTCGCGCGTCACGTCAACTGGCTGGTGGACAACGGCTGCACCGGCATCGTTACTCCCGGCAGTCTGGGCGAAGGCAACACGCTGACGTTTGAAGAGCGAAGCTCGCTGTGGGCGACGGTTGTCAAAGCTGTTGGAGATCGCGTGCCGGTGGTTGCCGCGATTTCCGCGCTGAGCACCGCCGAAGCCGTCGAGCAGGCGAAAACCGCCGCCAGCCAGGGCTGCGAAGGGTTGATGGTGCTGCCGCCGTACGTTTACAAAGGCGACTGGCGCGAGATGAAATACCACGTTGCGGCCTGTTTTCAGGCGACGAAACTTTCCTGCATGCTTTACAACAATCCGGTTGCTTACGGCACGGACTTTCTGCCGGAACACATTCAGGAACTGGCGAACGAATTCGAGAACTTTCAATCGGTCAAAGAATCCAGCACGGACGTGCGCCGCGTGACCGCGATCAAAGCCCTGGTGGGCAATCGGCTGGATTTGTTTGTCGGCGTGGATGACGCGATTGTCGAAGCCATTCCGGTTGGCGCGGTTGGCTGGGTCGCGGGTTTGGTCAGCGCGTTCCCGAAAGAATCCGTTGACCTGTTCAACTATGCTTCGCAGGGCGAGATGGAAAAAGCGATCAAGCTTTACAACTGGTTTTTGCCGCTACTGCGGCTCGACACGGTTCCCAAGTTCGTCCAACTGATCAAGCTGGTGCAGGAAGCCGTTGGAATGGGAAATCCGCGCGTGCGTCCGCCGCGTCTGGAAATTATCGGTGCGGAACTGGAACAAACCAACGCGATCATTCAGGAAGCGCTGGCCAATCGTCCCGTGTTGTAAGCTTAATCAACGCTTTCAACAAGCCTGTTAAAAGCGAACATTCTTTTACCTGCCGAGACTTCCAAAATTGCGAAGAATGGCGAATCGGCCAGGCACGCAATTGAAAACTTCTCTAAATCCACGCAGATCAATTTTTCAGTTGATCCGTGTGGATTTAGAGTGAATCAGCAGTTTGTCAGCCACCCCCCAGATTCGGTGTTCTATGTGCGCTGAAATTTCGGAATCAAGTCCGGGGTTTCAAGGCGCAAAGTAGCCTGAAAGATCAATCACCAGATCGGTCCGTGAAGCGGCGAGGCGTTTGAAGACTCCGTCTGTGCCCAGGCCAACAGTGAAGTGGCGATTGAAGACCGTGCCGCTTCGGTAATTCGATGTGGCGACATTGGGTTGAATGGCATCGCTCGGCCAGAACGTCAGGAAACCATTCGCGCCGGGGAGGACGGTTGTTGCGTTGCCGACCACAGCTTTGGCGGTCGTTGGAATGCCTGTGCAATCGCCGGTTGCGGGTTGCAAATAGGCAGTGTTTTCAGCCATTTGCGCGCCAGGGGTGAAACAGCCTGTCATGTTGGCGCGCGTGTCCAGCAATCGTACTGGCGTGGGCAGGGAATTGAACAGCAACCCCTGGCCGTTGGCGTCATTCAACTGCGTGCTGTAATACCCCAGCACGTCCACCACCAGATTTGTCGTCGCCGCCGTGTAGATGCTGAACTCACCCGATGGCGAAAGCCCCACTGTAAACGGCGCATTCATATTTACGCCTGTCTGGTAGTTCGAACTGGCCGCCAATGGCCTTGATGCGTCTGCCGGAAACAAGGTTAAGAAGCCGTTGGCTTGCGGGCTGACGACAGTTGCATTGCCGACCAGGGCCAGTGCTCCTCCTGGAATCGTTACTCCATCACATGTGGTTGTGCCAAGCTGCGTCAATGTTGAGCCGGCTGAGAGCAGCGCACTCGGCGTAAAGCAAGCCGTCGCACCGACGCGGGAGTCCATCAATCGAACAGGCTTCGGCAATGGATGGAAGTACAAACCACCAGCCGCTGGCGGAGCGTAATAACCCGTGATGTCTACAACGACGTTGGTATTGGTGGTGACGTAAATGTTGAAGGCTCCGTCGCCCGCGCCAAGTCCAACCGTGAAGACATTGTTCAGCACTTGATTCGCCGTAAAGTTCGAATTGGCGACCAAAGGCCGGGAGACATCGCTTGGGTAAAGCGTCAGGAAACCTCCGCCGGATTCGACCGTCGTGATGTTGCCGGTTAACGCTTTTGCGTTAGCAGGGATCGTCAAACCGTCGCAGATTCTTCCCGCCGCTGTTTGCGTGCGCCAAGTCTGACCAGGAATTTGCGCTCCCGGAGCATCGCAACCCGGTTGCCCAACGCGTGTATCCAGCAACCGCACCGGATGCGCTAACGGATAGAACTGCAAACCGTTGCCGCCTCCACTGCTGCTAATTGTTACCGTGTAACCTTTTGATCCCTGACAGCCCAAATTGTCAGTCGCCGTAATGGTGAAATTGAAAGGTCCCGATGAGGTGGGTGTGCCGGACAAAGTATCCCCTACTAAGTTGACCCCTGTAGGCAATGTGCCAGAGCTAACAGCAAAGTTATAAGGTGCTGAACCTCCTGCTGCGGTGAACGTTTGGTTAGTATAGCTGACACCAACGACACCATTAGGTAGGGTCGGCGGACTAACGATAAGGGTTAGACAGCCACCATTCTGTCCACTAACCAGGAAGCCTCCTTGAACGGAGTAAGCGCCACCACTGGATGTGCCGACCGCACTTTGGCCAACTGCTCCAATTTCCGAATAACTTCCGCCGGAACTTTGCCCTCCGCCTCCCGCAATCACGGACCGCGTAATGTTGTAACTACCGCCACCTTGTGCAGAGGTAGTTAGAGGCGATGCTGCGTACGGTGAGGCTTCCAACAGCGTCGTCGGGCTGGTTAATGGGCGCACGCGTTTGGTTTGCGAGCCGGAATCAATCAAGCGATTTAGTACTTTGCCGCGTGTCATGCCGAACAAGAACCCGGCTGAAAGCGCCATGCAAAGCAGTGTGAGCAAAAAATAGCGACGGCGATATGTGGCTATAACCATACTTACTCCTTGCGGTTAGGATCAGAGACGTTGCAACGGAAGAATTCTGACTGTGCGGTTTATGGACTGATGGTTACAGTGCCAGCATCAGTGTTCCATTTTCTGAAAGTTACTGCTTTGCTGATAGGTGAAGAAATAATTTGGTAAGAAGCGGAAAGAAAAAAATCGTATTGCCTGGATTGGCGACCTCCAAGGCGCGCGATGGAGTGCGACATGGAGTTTGGTAAGTACAGTTGGTTGTCAATCCACCGTCGGGCGCAACGTATTTTGTCAGTGTGTTAATCAAATTCGCTCGATTGGATATGAAGGCCAAAACGACAAGGGCCTTGCTAATTTGACCACCTACGAATGTGTCTCGACAGGTGCGTCTGGAATATGACATCACATTACGAGTTGGAGGCGCGTAATTGGTGCTACCGCAACCCGTCGGAGGTGTTGAGGTACCGGTCCATACACAAGCTGCAGTAACGTCGGTGTCAAAGTTCAATCCAGGATCGGCTGGGGTATCACAGAGCAGGTCTCCAGTACTTGAACAGTTACTTCCATTCGGACATTCCGTACCAAAGCCTGTTTCGTGTGTGTGATACAGATCGAAATAATGTCCTATTTCGTGAGCGAGCGTTGACGGGCTTCCCGCACCAGCGCAACTATTAGCTATCAGAATCCCTTGAATAGGGTCGGTCGTAAACGTACTCTGACCGCATAGCCCTGTTAAATTTGTGAAATAGACATTGATGGTGTCAGCAACCGGGTTGACTTGCCGCAGATTGTCGCGAGCCTGCTGGTTGTCAGGCACGTTAAAATGAGTAGTGTTGTTAATGTAATCTACTGCTCCACGCTGATAGAACTGCATTCCAACAGGCAGCCACAGGCGATTCAAATCCTGCATTGCGACCCCGAGATCTGCCAAGGTAAACCCACCAGTGCCGTCATTTTGCCGGACAATATGAATGGTCAAAGGTATCTGGTAGGGACGGTTTAGTTGCGGCGCGAGAGGAAGGTTGTACCCCCGACTCCCTCGCTCTAGTTCCACCATTTTTTGCCTGTCGGTAACGACTGTTCCACATTCTCTCTTCGTGTCTAACTGAGGAAATTGCGCTGGCAAATTTGTTGTCAGAAGCAATACCAAGAAGATGGCTAAAAGCTGTGTTTTTAGTGTTTTCACCGCTTCCCTCCTGTTTATTGCAGTGAAACCAGCACAAGCACTAAGCCTTTGCCGGATTTCAACTCTGTCATTGCCTTGCCAATAGTGGCGCCTTGAGCTTTTGTATGGTTAGTGACTTTCATGGCGTAGCCGGGAACTGGCGAGGTGGTTAGCAAATCGCCTGGTTTGATTACTCCATATTTGGCATCTACCCAACAATAGACGCGCCCGGTTAGCGCGACAGGCTGTTTTCCGTCAGCGATTGAGCCGTGCTGGCCCATAAGCATTCCTGTCGTAATACCTCCAGCGCCGCTAATGATCCCTGCTACGCGGCGGTCATAGGCCTGGCTGCTCAGAGTAAGCTTACCTGGGTTGGCAGGATCAATCGAGACGACCATTCCTGACTGAATTGATCTCCCCAATCGAGGATCGCCATCGGTTGTTTCATTGATTTCAAATTGTTCGGATAGATCAGAACCACCAGTAATTTGTAAGACATCAGTTCTAGTCCATCCATCGACCTGTAAAGCGGTGCCTCCGGCAGTATAGCGAAAGTGCCCACCGAGCCCATTTGCGTTTGTACCACCAATAGTAGCTGTAGTTGTGGAATCATTGCTGGCGTTGATCGCTCTGATACCTCCTGCGCTAATACTTAGCCTTGCAGAAGGACTGGTATCTCCGATACCCATATTGCCGGTTGCGGCCTCAATGAAAACATCCGTATTGGAATCATCACCAGCGCGGAAGTGAATGTTCTTTGCAGTGCCGCCGGTTGTGGCAAGTACCATTTCCCCACTGCTATTCACTCTAATTCTTCCCAACTCACCTGAACTATTCCTAAATGCTAATGGGGTTTGGCTGCCTGAAGACTCAATCACAGCAATTGGGGTAGAGGAAGCGCTTGAAGTCCCCTCCACGTGCAATCTAGCGCCTGGGACGGTATTGCCAATGCCAATGCCAACGTTTCCAGTACCCGAATGGACAATCAGATTTGTAGTGACGTCAGTTCCAGCGCGGAAATGTAGGTTCTTTTCAGAACCATCTAGCGAAGCAAAGACTAGGTTACCGAAACCATCTGCTCTTACTCGAGCCTTCTCGGTCGATCCTATAATGAAATTGAGCGGGACTTGCGTGCCGAATGAATGTAGTTTCACGATTGGAGTAGTTGGCTGGCTTGAGTCTCCTGATGCAAGTAACCCAGTACCATTCCGATTAATAAAATACCCTCCATAGGATAAGGTACCCTGGGTTTCCCCCCAAACTCCAAATCCGCCACTGCTATGACCGTAGACAGCTCTACCGTTGCCGCTAGTCACAAGACCGGTTAAAGCGCCGAAAGAACCATCGCTAAGATCGCCCGAGGCTAATATGCGCCCTGCCACGTGCAGATTCGCGGTTGGACTGTCAGTCCCAATGCCAATTTCGCCCGTTCCGCTCTTAATTGTTAGACGAGTTCCTAGCAAAGTTCCTGTTTGATTGTATTCCTGGACGGAAAGCCCGCTTGAGCCGACTGAGAAATCAAAGGTCTTACTCAGTGATGGGTCTACGATAGAACGAAATTTCAGCCTTAGTTGGCCGGGACTAAAATGTGAAATTTCGAGTGGTCGGGCAGGGCTGCTAGTTCCTATGCCCAAGCTGCCGCCGACAATACCATCGCCGCTAATATTGAAACTGCTGTTTGCTTGCTGCGAACTGGGATTATTTTGTATGTAATTGCCACTGCCTGTTGGAAGACTTCCAATTTGGCTACTGGTCACACAATTGACGCAGGCCACTGACAACCCATCTGCTGTAGCCGCACTCAAGCTCCTGATTGAATATGGTGTCGAAGTCAACTGTTGGCGTGGGGTAAGTGCAGTGTACGCACCTGTACTTGTACCTGGCCGCACACCGATTTCCAGGAATCGATTCGCGCCGGGAAAAGCCGCCGCGCCAAAATCCAACGTTACATTAAAGAGGCCATTTGTAACTTGAACGTTATCAAGTGTGACCGTCGCGCCTTGTTGTACGCCTCCTGCCAGAGCGTCAAAAAGCTTGATTTGTAAATCATACTGCCCGTTGGCAGGTGAGCCGCCGTCGTTTAATAGACCCTGATAGGTGAATTGTGTGGTTTGGGCTAACGCGAGGGATGCAATTAGCGCCACAAGCAAGGAGCAAAATGCGGCGCGCAAATTGGTGTTGAGACTTTGCTTAAACATAGTCCTCCTAAAAGACTCGAGAGTGTTTAGTTTTACTGGGATTGCGTGCAGCCAATCCTTTGCTGGTAATTCTTCTGGCCTCAGCAGATCACGAAGACCGTTGTCTTTCGATAAATGATGCGGCTGACACCGCGCTTTCACGCGATGGTATAAGCAGCGCAGCCGTAACTAGTCGCTGTCATCCAGGAGAAATGGAAAAAAAGCGTCGCAAATGACTTGTAAGGGCCGTTGGTTCCGCCGTCTCCTCGTTATATTTTGTCTACCGGTTCCCGACCCTACGCAGAGCAGCAGGCCGATGCCGTACAGCGAACTACCCTGCGGCCTAGCAGAGATGGTCAAGAAGTTTTTCGCAGTTTTAATGAACCTCAGTTTTGACCACTCTCAATTAAGAAGGCGGGAAGCGTCGGTGAAACGGCTAACGCTGGCGCAGATTTTTTTGCCGGTAAAGTAGAGAGTTCTGTGGGGCTGTGCTAGATTCGCGCCGCTCACAAGCCCAATCCAATCTTAGAAGGGAACTGTATGGCACAGCCCTCGGATCATGAAGTCACACAACTGCTGTTGGCCTGGGGTGAAGGGGATCAAGCAGCCTTGGACAAGCTGGCCCCATTAGTCCATGCGGAGTTGCGCCAACTGGCTAAGCGCTACATGGCACAAGAACGCCCGGGGCACCTGTTGCAAACCACTGCCTTGGTCAACGAAGCATTTCTGCGGCTGGTGGACTGGAAGAACGTGCGCTGGCAAAACCGTGCCCACTTCTACGGTGTCTCTGCGCAGTTGATGCGGCACATTCTGGTGGACTTCGCGCGCGCGCAGAACTACGCCAAGCGTGGCGGCAAGACATGCTTTGTCTCGCTCGCCGAGGCGACCGACGTTCTGCAGGAGGCACTCCCCGACCTGGTGGCGCTGGACGCGGCTCTGGACAAGTTAGCGGCACTCG
Source organism: uncultured Heliomicrobium sp. (assembly GCA_964383955.1). Classification (GTDB taxonomy): domain Bacteria; phylum Acidobacteriota; class Blastocatellia; order RBC074; family RBC074; genus RBC074. The sequence continues at coordinate 11,165 of CAYLJQ010000015.1, forward strand.
ACCCACGCCAGAGCCGTGTAGTTGAAATGCGCTTTTTTGGTGGATTGAGCCTGGAAGAAATTGCTGAAGTGCTAAAGGTTTCGCTGGGGACGGTGAAACGCGACTGGAGCCTGGCCAAGCTCTGGCTCCTCCATGAACTGAGCGATACCATTGTGTAATACAATGTTTGAGGTGCGTGGAAGGTACCTTCGAATTAACTCCTCACTGCCCACCTCTGGCTGAACAATGACTCCGGAACGTTATCAACAAGTCGGTAAACTTTGTCTCGACGCCTTGCAACTCGAACCGGATAGGCGGGCAATTTTTCTCGACCAAGCCTGCGCTGACCACCCCAGCTTGCGCCGACAGGTCGAATCGCTTCTCGCCTATCAACAGCAAGCAGAGAACTTCATTGAGCTACCAGCGTTGGAGGTGGCAGCCAGGATCATCGCCGGACAACAACCCTCGGCTTTCATTGGCAAGCAGATTGGCCACTATCGGGTGCTCTCGTTGCTCGGCGCTAGTGGGATGGGCGAAGTCTATCTCGCACAAGAGGAACAGCTCAGCCGCAAGGTGGCGCTCAAGCTGCTGCCCGCTCAGTTTACCCAAGACCCTGATCGAATAGCCCGTTTCGAGCGCGAGGCACGCACTGCTTCGGCGCTCAGTCATCCTAACATCGTCACAGTCTATGAGATTGGTGAAGCGGATGGCGTGCATTTCATTGCGACGGAATTCATCGAGGGGCAAACCTTGCGCCAGCGGATGGAAACTGGTTCGCTGGAACTCAATGAAGTAATTGAGATCGGCATCCAAATAGCCAGTGGGCTGCACGCCGCGCACGAAGCCGGAGTCGTACATCGGGACATCAAGCCGGAGAACCTTATGCTGCGGCAGGACGGCTACGTCAAAGTGCTCGACTTTGGTCTGGCCAAACTGACCGAAAGTCACGCACCAGCGTTTGATGCCAAAGTCCCAACGCAAATCAGCAGCTTGACCGATTCTGGAATGGTGATGGGGACGTTCAGCCATATGTCGCCAGAACAGGCACGTGGACAGAAGGTGGATGCCCGCTCATACATCTTCAGCCTGGGTGTTGTGCTTTACGAACTGGCAGCAGGCAAAGCGCCTTTTGAAGGCGTGAACGCCTTTGAAGTAATCGCGGCAATACTGGAGCGGAAGCCGTTGCCACTCAGCCAGCATCGTGGGGAGGTGCCCGCGGAGTTAGAACGGATCATCAACCGAGCGCTGGAGAAGGATCGGGAGATGCGCCACCAGTCGGCCTCGGACCTGCGGGCGGAGTTGAAACGGCTGCAGCGAGAACTGGAGTCAGGCGCGACGGCTACGGTCAGTGGCGAAAGGCTGCCAGCAAATTCGCGCTCAGGTTGGAGGAACTGGAGAATAAAAGCAGCGCTGGCCTTCGTGGGGCTGGCGGTTTTGGCGGCTGCGTGGTTCTGGCAAGTGCGCTTGGGGGACAGACCTGCGGCAAACCTTTACGGCGCTGCCAACAGCCAGGCAGATCGCTTGACTGCGGAAGTCAGGAAAGCAAGCGCAGGTAAATTGGTCGGCGTGCGCTGGAATGACAAGAAGTTATACTTCTTTAGGGGGGGGCGAATATTACCGCTACGATGTCGAGGCCGACAGAATAGACGCCGATCACCCCAAGCCCATCACCGGCAACTGGCAGGGCGTATGGGCGGAGGGGGTTGACGCCATAATCATCAGTCCCTGGGATAATAGGAAAGCCTATCTCTTCAAAGGCAAAGAATACATCCAATATGACACTGCAGTAGATAGAAGGCCTGGTGTGGGTTCCCCCAAGCCCATCCCCGATGACTGGCCCGGGATTTGGCCGGACGGGATTGATGCCGCAGTTGTTTGGAATGACGGAAAGATCTACTTCTTCAAAGGTAGCGAGTACATCCGTTTCGACGTTAAGAGTAAACGCTCGGATCCCGGTTACCCTCAACCGATCGCTGATAGCTGGCCCGGATTGTGGAGCAGCAATATAGACACCATCCTCACTAATTCCTGGCCCCCACATTTGAGTGGCAAAGCCTATTTCTTCAAGGATGGGCAGTACATTCGCTATGACATGGTTTTGAACGAAGTGGACGATGGTTACCCGAAAACTATCAGCCGCTACTGGATTGGCTTGCAATAAAGCCGACACGCCGGTCATCCGCTGAGGATTTGCTGGGCATCTGAAGCACGAAATTATTTCCCCAGGTATGGCCTGGTTCTATCGCTTGGAAGTTTTACCTCAAGCGTTCCTGCAGGGCGCGACGGGTTGGCTCCCCATAACCAGCGATGAACTGTTTATCGAGAGTTGAGTTTGTCACCGGGCCATTCGGTCTTCGGCCGGAAGTTGTAGGGCAGAAAGTGCTGATTAATCGTCGCGCTGTTCCACTGCGTGACTTTGGCCATTTTCTTTTTGTTCAGCAGCGCAAGCGGTTCGACCGGTCGCGAGAAATTGGTGAAGTCCTTCCAGGTTCCTTTGAACTTCATTGGCCAGCCAAGCCGAATTCCCAGCGGATGATTGGGCAGGCGGCGGCCTTCTTCAGCAAGTTTTCGGAACGTACCTTCGTTGTATTGCTTCAGTGTGATCGGCTGGCCGGTTGGGTAATATTTCTTTTCTGCGTCACCGGCGTCCGCGGTGATGGTCATTTCTTCCCAGCCAACCAGCAGCGTGCCGTGTTTGCCCCACTGCGCGTTGATGCGTGGACGCTGGCCGTTTCGACGTGCGTCGGCAAGCGCCGCTTCGCTGCCCGCCAGAATGCGCCCATGGAAATATGTCCAGATTTTTTCGATGGATTTGCCGTCCATTGAATATTGCACCCACATCAATTCGTGGTCGGCGGGATCGTTGTCTTCGGGGAAATCAATGTCGTCTTCCCAAAACAGGTGATAGGCAATTTGCCGCGCGCTGGGATGCAAAATGACGGCGAAATCCTTGAGCGGGAAAAACTCTGTGGGCGTGGTGTAAATGCGCGGCGCAAAACGGCGAACGATTTTCCATTCTTCCGCTGTCAGGTCGCGCGGCGGATCGAGTTGCAGCGTGCGTGCGTATTCACGGCTGGCATCGTCCAGACAGCGGCGGTTGTGGAAATCTACGCCGCGTTTGTGATGTGTCTCGGCGGAATCGTTCTGCGCGGCAACCGGATTGGGCACAGCCGCGAATTGCAGAAGAGCGATCAAGCCGCTGGCAAATAGTCTGACGAGAGGAAATAAATTGATTTTTGGCATGACGCAGTCGTGATGGAGTGTGATTGAGCACAGCGACTGAAGCGCTGGCGCTATTTTTTTAGTAATCGAGCGTTTTTCATGGGTTAAAACGGCAAATCACAAATGGCAATTGGAAACCGGAAGCGATCAAGCTTCGTCCTGCTGAACACTATTCGTGATCGGACCGTAATCCCCGCCGCATAAAACTTGCTTTGATTGACAGTCACATCAGGCAAGCACTTCTTTGATGATTTTTCCGTGAACGTCCGTCAGGCGGAATTCGCGCCCCTGAAAACGATAAGTCAGTCGTTCGTGATCGAAGCCAAGTTGATGCAGCAGCGTTGCGTGCAAGTCATGAACGTGCGTGCCGCCTTCGATCACGCCAAAGCCGAGTTCGTCCGTTTCGCCATGCAAATAGCCAGATTTGAATCCGCCGCCAGCAACCCACAAGGTGAAAGCGTCTATGTGATGATCGCGTCCAACGGTTTCGCGCACTTCTCCCATCGGCGTTCGTCCGAATTCGCCGCCCCAGATGACAATCGTGTCTTCCAGCAAACCGCGTTGTTTCAGGTCCAGCACCAGCGCGGCGCTGGCTTGGTCTACTTCGCGGCAGCGCGCTTCGATGTCTGTGGTCAGGTTGTTGCCGCGCTCGCCGTGATGATCCCAGTCGGTGTGGTAAAGCTGCACGAAGCGCACGCCGCGTTCGATCATTCGCCGTGCCAGCAACGCATTGGCGGCAAAGCCGGAATCGCCTGGCTTCACGCCATACAGTTCCAGCGTCGCCGCCGATTCCTTGCTCAAATCCATCAACTCCGGCGCGCTGGTTTGCATACGAAACGCCATTTCGTACGCGTTCAGGCGCGTCATAATTTCCGGGTCGCCGGTTTTGTCGTGTCTAGCTTTATTCAACACGCCGACCGTGTCGTAAAAATCGCGTTCCTGTTCGCGCGAAAGTCCGTCTGGGCTGCGCAGGTTCAGAATCGCGTCACCACTGCCGCGAAAGGGAACGCCTTGATACGAAGTCGGCAAAAAGCCGCTGCTCCACAACGTTGCGCCGCCGCGCGGACCGCGCCGCCCGCTTTGCAGCACGACGAAGCCGGGCAGGTCCTGCGATTCGCTGCCCAATCCATAAGTCACCCACGCGCCGAAGGCTGGGCGTCCGGGGATTTGAAAGCCAGTGTTCATAAACAGCTTTGCGGGACCGTGATTGAATACATCCGTAGACATTCCGCGCAGCCAGCAAACTTCGTCCACGACTTTGCGATGATGCGGCAGCAATTCACTGAGCGTCATCCCCGATTGCCCGTAGCGCGCAAAGCTGCGCCGCGTCCCCAGCAGCGTTTCGTTGCCTTTCAGAAAGGCGAAGCGTTTGCCTTTCATCAAACTTGGCGGCGGCGGTTGCCCTGTCAATTCGCGCAGTTTCGGTTTGTCGGAAAACAGTTCCAATTGCGAAGGCGCGCCTGCCATAAACAGGTAAATCACCCGTTTGGCCTTGGCAGGCTGCGGCGGTTTGCGTGGCGCCATCGGCTTGGAAGGATCAACTTGCTGGCGCTGCGGCGTGCCAAGGCCGTCACTAGCAAGCAGGGAATTGAGCGCAATGGCGCCCAACCCCATCGCACATTGGCCAAAGAAATGGCGACGGGTGGCGTCTTGTAATTCGTCTGAATGTGGGATGTTCATGGTCACAACGTTCATTTTCCTGGAAGGTCAACAATCTGCACCCAGTTGGGAATCTTGCCCATCGCATATTCCTTCAGTTTGGTAAGCTTTCCTGTGGCGGAATCAATCTGGTAGCTGGACATCTGGTGCGAGCGCATCCCGACCACAAACACGTAGCGTCCCGAAGAATCAATACTCAGGCTGCGCGGCATAGCTTCGGTCGGAATGGTTTCGATCAGCGTCAAGGTTCCGTCCGCCGCATTGACCTTGAAGCTCGACAGCGTGTTCGACGTTCGATCAGAGCTGTACAAAAACTTTCCATCCGGCGTGATCTGCAAATCAGCGGATGCGATTCTGCCCATTACGCCCGGCGGCAAAGCGTTGACCGATTGTTTCTCTTTCAGTTGCCCTTTGCCGGGTTCGTAATCGAACACGTGAACCGCGCCATCCAGTTCGCCCAGCAAATAAACCAGTTTGCCGTTCGGGTGAAAGATCAGATGGCGTGGACCGGTTTTGGTTTTAACCGAAACTGAAGGCGGCGCATTTGGTTCCAGCTTTCCTGTTTTTGTATCGAACTTCAGCACGTTGACCAGGTCGTTGCCCAATGTTGCCGCCAGCACAAACCGGTTTTTCGGATCAGGCAGAATGGAGTGTGCGTTCGTCTGGTTTTCCAGAATCTGCTGTGTCGGCCCGATCACGCCATTCGTTCCAATCGGGCTGACGGTGAACTTGTGGCCAGGATACGAAGCAGCGAACAGAAAGCGGCCTGTATGATCAGTCGAAATGTACGGCATGCTGTCAACCAGCGGCCCGCTGCCAATCAGGCTGAGTTTGCCGCTTTTTGGGTCTATGGCGAAGGTGAAGACGCTTTGCGGTTCGCCGCGCGTCGCGACAAACAGGAAACGGCGATCCGGGCTGACGGTCATTGGTGTGGAGCCTCCGGCTTTGAGAATGCCTGGGAGCGGAACCTTTTCAATCAACGTCAACTCACCGCTCTGCCGGTTCAGTTGCATCACGAAAATATCGTTGCTTTCACAATTCCCGACATAAACAAACGTGGCTGCCATTGCAGGCTGTGCCAGCAAGGCACCCACAGCGACCGCCGTTGCTGACAATCCAACCCATAACATTTGATGAATGATTTGACGCATATCTTCTTGTTTCTCATTTCCCGAAATACCCGGGATCCATCAGGTACCAATTAACGATTCCTGCAACCAGGCCAATTCCCAAGACTCCCAGCACAATGACCTTGTCGCTTGTTGTTTCCGGCTTCCCAATCTTACTTGGGAATAGCAGCAGGAAGATCCCTCCTACGGCTCCAACCGGGCCGAACGTCGCCATCTTCAATGAATATTGTCCTTCGCTGGCCAACTGATGCCAGTTGTAATAAGTCAGGCCAGCAAACAGCACAATCAAACCCACCGCAAATAGCCGGATTTTCAATTGCCCCATCGCAGTTTTTCTCCGTAGTGAGAGCTCAACGCATTAAATTTCTTCTTTAACCTTTTTCAGCGCAACAGCATTCATGCAATACCGCAACCCGCTGGGCGGAGGCCCGTCGGGAAAGACGTGTCCCAGATGTGCGTCGCAAGTGTTGCAAAGCGTTTCAACCCTGGACATTCCGTAGCTGGTGTCTTCGTTGTAAGCAATCGCGTTTTCCTTGATCGGTTGTGTAAACGAAGGCCAGCCCGTTCCGCTTTCAAACTTTTCGCTGGCGTCAAACAGCAAGGTGTCGCAACAGATGCAGGCGTATAAGCCCGGCTCGAACAGGCTGCACATTTCAGAACTGAAAGGGCTTTCCGTTCCGTGCTGGCGCGTCACGTAGTATTGCTCCGGCGTCAATTGCGCCTGCCATTCTTTTTCGGTTTTGGTCACTTTTCGGTCAGGATTCAGATTTGAAATCCTGGCCAATCGCAGCACATCTAACCATTTCAGCAACATTTGATCTCTTCTCCTTAGTGCGTTCTCGCTTGTCTTCGTCGCGTAGCGACAGTTTGAGTTCGGACAGGTCATTTACGTCCAGCTTTTCTTTGTCGCATAGCGACAGTGTGAATTTAGCCGTGGGTGTCCGACCCACGGAACGCTGGAAATGAAATCTTCATGTCGCGTCAGCGACACCTGAATCGGAACATTCGTCTGCATTCAAACGTCGCTGACGCGACGTGATTGGCTTGCCGATCGTTTCCCGTGGGTTGGACACCCACGGCTAAATTCATCCACCGCTAACGCGGTGACTTTCGGTTCGTTTGCAAACATCCCTTGTTTAACCCGATCAATGATGGTGCAACGCTGTCCTGTTTCGGGGACGTTGTCCCCAAACAACGGAGCGAGCCGCGAAAAGGCTCCTGCCAGCAGTCCGGCAACCGCATCTGGAAAAGGCATCATTTGCTACTCCCGCGTAATGAAATTGTCCGTGTTGAACAGCACCCGCGCCGCAGCCGTCAGCGCGGCGGATTGCGCTTCGGTCAATCCGGCCTTCGTCAATTCCTTGTTCGCCATCGTCGTTGCCGAAGCAGGCTCTTTGGCAAAACCTTGTGCCTGGCGTTCGATATAGCTTCGCAATGCGGAAAGTTCTGTGACGCTTGGCGGACGGCTGAAACACAGCGCGAACGCATGCTTCAAGCGTGCATCCAGCGTCGCAGTGAATTCGCCTGGCACCTCGCGCACCAGACGCGCCGCCAAACCTTGGGCAATTTCCAGAAACGCCGGGTCGTTTGCCAGCGTCAGCGATTGCAGCGGCGTGTTGGAGCGAAAGCGTCGCGTGCAGACTTGCTGAAAATCGGGTGAATCAAAGGTCGTGAACAAGGGATACGGCGCGCTGCGATAAAACTGCGTATAGAGCGCGCGGCGAAACCGTTCGGTACCCGATGCGGCGACCCAGTTCTTTTTGTTTTGCGTAAAGGCATACACGCCTTCAGGTTGCGGCGGGCGCACGCTGGGGCCGCCGATTTTCGGGTTGAGCAAGCCGCTGGCGCTCAGGGCTGCATCGCGCACGATTTCGGCTTCGACGCGAAAGCGTTCCTGCCGCGCCAGCAATAGATTGCGCGGATCCTCTGATTGCGGATTGCGGATTGCGGATTGCGGATTTGTTGATTGCGAATTGAATTCGGAAGATTGGCGATAAGTTGCACTTGTTACGATTAAGCGGTGAATCGCTTTCAAGCTCCAGGGCTTGGCGGGTGAACACGGAATTTTGGAATCCGCAGTCCTCAATCCGCAATCCGCAATTCCGTCGCGAAGTGCGACTGCCAGCCAGTCCAGCAATTCGGGATGCGTGGGCAGCGAGCCTTGCGTCCCGAAATCTTCTTCAGTTTCCACAATGCCGCGTCCGAAATACCGCATCCAGATACGATTCATGGTGACGCGCGGCGTCAGCGGATTCGCCGGATTGACCAGCCAGTTGGCCAGATCAAGGCGCGTGCGCGGTTTTGCAGTTTCAGGCAAAGCTGGCGCAATCGCGCTGAAAACAGCCGGTTGCAACAATCCCGCCGCTTTGTCGGGACGCGTGAAGTCGCCCCGAGTGAAAATGTACGATTCGCGCGGCACGTTGATGTCCCGCATGACCATTGCAAAAACAGCGTTGCCCATTTGCTTTTCCCGAACAGCACGCGCCGAAGCAAATGCCGCCGCCACGATGGTTTGCTGTTCCGGGGAACGTGCATTCATCGGAAGCTTCAAGGCCGCCAGCAAAGCCGCTCCGCGCGCATCGTGCGGCGTTTCGGTAGCGACTTCCAGTTTGAAATGTCCGATGCCGCGCCCGGTTGCGGCTTCGTGCCGCATCACGAATTGGATTTGGCGGCTGGCGAAGGTTTTCGGTTGGGCATAAACGAAGACGGCTTCATGCGGCTGGTTCGTATTCAATGACCAGCCTGTGCGGCGGTCGCCATCGGTTGCAGCGCGGGCTGGATAAGCGCTTTGTTCGTCATCAGCGAAGGCATCGTTAAATCGGTGCTGGCCGCCTTCCGAATCAATGTAAAACTCGCTCAAGGCGAATGATCCGTCGGCAGCCAGGCCAGGTCCTTTTTTCGGCAACGCTTCATGCGGCAGCACGCGCAAGCGCACTGCTGCAACACGCGGCGAAGCAATTCTGACCAAAATGCGATAAGCGTCATTTACCGAAGCGTTCGATGGAATCAAAAACGATCCGTCGTTCAATCGCTGTAATTTGCCAGCGGCTTCGGTGTCGAATTTGACAGGGTCAAACGAAACCCATTCGATTGGCTTGTTCGGAGCCGTCACCGCCGGGTTGCGTTCCAACCTGGCGATTTCCGCGCGTTCCCAATCAGACTGCTTCAATTCCCCGGTCGGCATTCGGCGTTCTGGACCGCGTTGCGCCAGCGGAGCTTCGGTCGGTTCAGGATTGGCTTCGGGCTTGCCGAACATTTCACCGCGCTGAACCGGCACCACAGGACCCTGATTGTTCACGTCCAGTGTCGAGTTAAAGAAGGCGAACATCTGGTAATACTCTTTGTGCGGGATGGGATCGAATTTATGTGTGTGGCATTGCGCGCAACCAACAGTCAGCCCCAGCCAGACCGCGCCCGTTGTTTGCACGCGATCCATCACCTGTTCGACGCGGGCTTGTTCGGGGTCAACGCCGCCTTCTTCGTTGATGACTGTGTTGCGGTGAAAGCCCGTCGCGACCAGTTGTGATTTTGTCGGATTGGGCAGCAGGTCGCCCGCCAGTTGTTCGATGGTAAACCGGTCAAAGGGCTTGTCTTCGTTCAGCGCCTGAATCACCCAATCGCGGTACGGCCACATCGCGCGTTCGCCGTCAATCGTGTAGCCGTTGGAATCGGCATACCGCGCTTGATCCAGCCAATGGCGTCCCCACCGTTCCCCGTAATGCGGACTGGCGAGCAAACGTTCGACCAAGGCGCTGTAGGCAACATCCTGATTTTTGTTAAAGGCTTTGACGAATGCTTCGACTTCAGCCGGTTGCGGCAGTAATCCGATCAGATCAAGCGACAAGCGGCGGATTAAGGTTCGCGCATCGGCTTGCGGTGAAGGCGCGATGCCCAGGCGTTCCAGCCGCGCCAGAATGAAACGATCAATGTCGTTGCGCACCCATTTGGTGTTTTTCACCGCTGGCGGCGGTGTCGTGGCCAGCGGTTGAAACGCCCAATGTCCTTGATACTTTGCGCCTTGCTCAATCCAGCGCCGCAACAGCGAGGCTTCGTCCGGCGTGATGGCTGACTTTTTCGCTGACAACGGCGGCATGACTTCGCCTTTACCGTGCGAAGTCACGCGTCGAAGCAATTCGCTTTCATCGGGTTTGCCCGGAGTGATGGCGCGATACCCGCCGCGATCTTTGGTTGCGCCTTCAAACGTGTCCAGGCGCAAACCTGCCTTGCGATTTTTTTCATCCGGTCCGTGGCAGTAAAAACAGCGGTCGGACAGCAAGGGGCGGATGTCTCGATTGAATTGCACATCTTGCGCTGCAGCGGCGGTCAACCGCGGCGTCTGCCAGGCCATGACCATCGCAACCGCGAACATCAGCAGACTCAAGCAAAGTTTCAGTCGTCTCATAGTCGGTTTCCAGCAATTGGATTTCGATTTGGTATCGGACCAGCAAAGATTTCATTGGAAAAGAAATCTGATGGGTGAGGAATCATCGCCGAGCGCAGGATTATCGGCAAGCTGCAAGGGGATTCATTTTCAACGAATGTTAGACCCACAACCGGGCTTTCAACGGGCATAAAGGTTCTTAAAAGAACGCTTCGATTTCGCCGAGCACGCCGAAATCCACGCGCAAGCGGTCTCCCGGCGAAATCGGAACCGGCGTGATACAGGTGCCGGTGGTGACGATTTCTTCTGCCCGCAACCCGTCTGCAAAAGTATTCAATTCATTCGCCAGCCAGGTCAGCGCCACGCGTGGATCACCCAGGGCATTCGCGCCGATGCCATCGGCGACGTGCTTTCCATTCAGGTACGCCGCTAATTTGTGTTCGGCCAGATTCAGGTTGCGCCAATCCATCGCGACCGCTTCGCCGAGCAAATACCAACTGGCGCAGGCGTTGTCCGCAATCAATTGCGGCGCACCAACTTTCAGAAAATCGTGATACCGCGAATCGGGAACTTCAATGGCACAATGCAGTGATTCGACCGCCGCCAGCACTTCTTCCAGGCTGTACGTTTCGGCGCGTTTGGGAAGCGATTGCCCAAACCGAAAAGTGAATTCGGCTTCGGCGACACGCATCAGGTTTCCGTCGAGCGAAACAGTTGCTCCGCCCGCCAGCACGCGGCCATGGAGCAAGCGTCCGGCCAACGGCCCATCCACGCCAATGTGTTTTTGCCCGGCGATGCTGGTGGCGGCAATTTTCCAACCGCTGCGTGTTTGGCCTGAAATGCGCTCAAGCTCCGCCTGAATCGCGTAAGCTTCGGCGCGATCCGCAGGCCGGCATTCCGCTGGCAGAGCATCCAGCCGCGTTGAATCGTTCCAGTGTCGAAAGAGGGTTTGCGCGGCAGTTTGAATCGCGTTCTGGTTCATCGTCATTTCACTCTTTACTGCAAAGACTTGCTCTAATCGTTCCTGCTAGGCCTGATTCCTCAGACTGGGCAATCCCACACCTGCCGCGTCAAACCCCCCATCTACAGCCAGAATCTGGCCATTGATAAAGCTGGCCGCGTCGCTGCACAGAAAGGCAACAGCTTCAGCAATTTCGCGCGTCGTTCCATAGCGCGCCAGCGGAATGGCGTCACGGTAACTGGTGCGAATGTCTGCGGAATGAACTTGCGCGGCCATCGCGGTTTCAACAGGGCCGGGCGCAATCGCGTTGACGCGAATTCCCAAGTTTCCATATTCGACGGCTTGCTGTTTTGTCAGATGCATCAGCGCAGCTTTGCTGGTCCCATAAGCAATGCGCAATGTGCTGGCTCGCACGCCGGAAATCGAAGCGATGTTGACCACGCTGCCGCTGCCCGCAGTTTCCAGCATGACAGGCGCGCAGGCTTGTGTGCAGAGAAATGGGCCGTTCAGATTCGTCGCTAGAACCCGGGACCAATCGTCAAAGGTGACTTCCTGCGCAGGTTTGAACACTGCCACACCCGCGTTATTGACCAGCGCGTCTATTTGGCCAAAGTGTGCGGCCACGCGACTTATCGAAGCCTGCACTTGCTCTGGATCGGACACGTCACAAACCACCGCAAAAGCTTCAGGTTTTTCGCGCAGCGCATCAGCGGTTTGCGCAAGCGTTGTCGCGTCAATGTCCAGCAAAGCGACGCGATACCCTGTTTCCAAAAACTTTTCCGCAATGGCCAGCCCAATGCCGCGCGCGGCTCCGGTGACAACAGCAACTTTGCTCATCTCACCTCCGGCAAAGCACGCACCTGTGGATAGGTGAACAATTGCGGCGCATGGCAAGTAGCCATTGCCGCCAGGTTGTCGCTCATAATCACTCCTTCACAACGGGAAAATTCCGAATAACACACAGGCACAAGTCATCACGACCGAGGCGCCAAACAAAAACGGGATCGTAAATTTCTGATGTTCACCAAGTTCAAGATCGGTCAGGCCAACCAGCAGAAACGTGGCCGGAGTCAGCGGGCTGACCGGGAAGCCGGTCGTCATCTGGCCCAGCAATGCGGATTGCGCAATCTGCGCAGGTGGAATGCCCAAGATTTTCGCTGTTTCGGCTACGACAGGCAGTGCGCCGAAATAGAACGAATCGGGATCAAACAACAGGCTCAGCGGCATGGAAAGCAATCCCAACGTGAAGGGAATATGCTGCGCTTGCCCGGCAGGAATGTGGGCAACGGCGGCTTGCGCCATTGCGGCAATCATTCCGGACTCTTTCATAATGCCTGTGAACGCGCCCGCCGCCAGCAGCACCGTTGCCATCATCAACGCCGATTTTGCGTGGGCATCTATCCGGTCGCGCTGTGACTTCAGGTCGCTGTAATTCAGCAGCAGCGCCAAGGCCGTGCCGAGCATAAAAACTACCACAGGTTCGATTTTGCCGCTGACCATCACACCCAGAACCAACGCTGTTAGTGCCAGGTTGAGCCAAAATCTGCCGGGACGGCGCAAGCTTTTTTCTTCAGGAGTCAATGTCCGCTGAAAGCTTGTGGGTTCGCTTTCCCGGCGATGCAAGCCCAGACGTTTTTCCTCCCGCAGTCCCAGCCAGTAAGAGACGGCGAAAACATAAATCAGTCCGACGCAGACAACAGGAATGAGCGGATTGAAAATTTCGGTCACCGGCAAATGCAACGCAGCGGCGGCGCGAATGGTCGGGCCGCCCCAGGGCAGAATATTGATCAAGCCTGCCGCCATTGCCGTGGCGCAGGCCAGCACGCGCCGATCCATTCCCAATCGGTCATACAAGGGCAGCATCACCGGAATCGTAATCAGAAACGTGATTGCGCCTGATCCGTCCAGCATGACAATCGCTGCCAGCAATGCTGTTCCCGTGACGATGCGCGCCGGACGATTGCCAACCAATCGCAGAATGCGATCAATAATCGGGTCCAGCATCCCCGCATCGGTCATCACTCCAAAATACAATATGGAAAAGACAGTCATTCCGACGATGGGGGCAATGTTTTGAATCCCTTTGACGATGAATGCGCCGGTCTTGAATCCGAAACCGCCAATGAAGGAGACAAGGATCGGGATCAAAATCAACGCAACCAGCGGCGACAGCTTTTTGCTGAGGATGACGGCTGACAGCGTGATGATTGTCAGCAAGCCCAAGGCTGCCAGCATCAATTGGTTCCTCCCACGCCAAGTTGCGCCACAAGTTCCGCGGGGACTTCTACCTTCAAACTCAGCAGTAAAAACGAAAGCGTTTTGCCGTGCGCGTCCAGGTTCAGCGATTCGTTGACGCCGCCGTCCAGCACATCTTCCAGCACGAAATTCATTGCCCCCAGTTTCGGCAGCACGTAGCGTCGAACAGAAGATGGTTTGCGGTGACGAAACAGTTCGCGCACGGCGTCTTCGGTCACTTGCTCCAGAAGCAGCAGAAACCATTCCGGCTGATAAGCAATCAGACTGATGTTCGCTGTGCCGCCTTTGTCGCCTGTGCGGCTATGGGCGATGCGATGCAATTCTATTTGTTGTGCAGCCTGGTTCATCAAGTTAATCGAGAAACGTAAAGGTCGCCGGAACAAGCTGGCGTGGAATAAAGCACGAAAGGGAATTAAGGCGTTGGGTGATCGTTGTGCGAATGCCGCCGCCGCCTGCAGGGCCGCAAGTGTAAAGCGCCGTTACCTCGCGCATAAGCCGGTCAACTGTGGCGCGGCCGGGGTGAATTCCTGCCACGCGCAAACGAACATCGCGGCCGTCACTGGGCGGAAAGTCCGCCAGCGCGATACCGCCGTCATCGGCAAAGACGCTCAACGAACCGATCAAATCAAACCGCAGTTTCAATTCATCGCCGATTCGTCGTCGAATGATTTCTGCCGCCAATCGTGCGCGCGCTTCAGCGTTTGGCCCGGCATAAGAAATCTCTGCTTCGCCCAGCCAGCCGCCCGCAAAACAAACCGTCGTTTTCAACGTGTCCGGCCGTTTGTGGCCGCGCACGCCAATGACGGCGACACGATTTTCACCAACGATTTCGACTTCGGCATTGGAAATGTCGGCTACGACATCTGGCGTCAGATACGCTGCCGGATCGTGCAGTTCATACAGCAGTTGCTCTTTGACCGTTTGTTCATTCACAACACCGCCTGTCGCGTTGGCTTTGGTGATGATGAAAGAACCGTCGGCGGAAAGTTCGGCAATCGGAAAACCGACGTTGTGAAGCTCCTGCACGTCTTTGAAGCCGGGATCAGCAAAGTAACCGCCTGTGACTTGCGCGCCGCATTCCAGCAAGTGCCCCGCCATTGTTGCGCGACCCAATCGTACCCAATCCGTTTCGCTCCAACCGAAATGCGCCATTGCCGGGCCAACCGCCAACGATGGATCGGCAACGCGCCCGGTGACGACGATTTGCGCGCCTGCCCGCAATGCAGCGGCGATGGCTTCCGCGCCCTGATACACATTCGCGCTGACGATCTCCCGTGAGGCATCCGCGGGCTTCAGGTAAGCGCGCAGCAGTTCTCGCCCGCGTGTGTCAGACAGATCGTCGCCTTCGACCACTGCGATGCGGATGTTTGAGATTCCATGTTCACCAGCAATGCGGCGAATCAGCAGCGCCGCCGCTTGCGGATTTGCCGCGCCAAAGTTGCTGACAATGGGAATCTGATGCTCAACGCAACTGCGCAGCACAGGGCGAACCATTGCTTCAAGCAAAGGAGCATAGCCACTGTCAGGATTTTTCCGCCGCTCCAATTGCGCCAGCGCCAGTGTGCGCTCTGCCAGCATTTCAAAGATCAACACGCCCGCTCCGCCACCAGCAAGCAGCGTTTCGACAATCGGCAACGCGGCGTCCGTACGGTCACCGCCAAAGCCCGCCGCGCAACCGATTGCCAAAGTGCCAGAGGTCATAACGTGAGCTGCAATTCCCGCTAGTTTCTGTTTTCGCTGACCGCCAGTTTCCCCACCAATTCAGGCTCCTTGGCAGTTCCGAACGCCACATTCGCTTCGTTGACGAACCGAACTTCACCGCCGGAAAACTTGAGACTGACGGTGTAGACAAACGGTGTTTCGTACAGCGCCAGCGTTGCCGTGAAGGTATCCTCCGTCGTCCAGGCGCCTCTTGCGGCGATTGGTTGCCGAGTTGCAGACGCCCAGGCGGCGTTGGTCTTTTTCCAGGTTTTGTGACCGCACTCAATGCGCGTTTCGACACCGTTGAAGCGAGCAACGATCGTCGTCGAATCGGGTTGCTTGCTTTCCAGCGCGATGCTTTCCAGCTTTCGGGCATTTTCCGAGAAGGAATAGTTTTGATTGATGACTTTGCTAAGCGTGGTTGAAGCAGAACCTTCCGGCGAACGGAGCGACAACGTCTTGAGCGTTTGCGCAAGTTTTTCCTGCGCGGCTTTATCCGCGGGCAACGCTGACGCCGACAATCCCGGCAGCAGTTTTTCCCACACAAGATTCAATACCGCCTGCATGTCGCGCAGCCCCCTGGTGATGGCGATGACCGCATCTTGCTGCGGCAGCACGACGCAATATTGGCCAAATGCGCCGTCGCCTCGATACGCGCCGTTCTGAGAACGCCAGAACTGATAACCGTACCCTTGATCCCAATCGCTTTTGGGATTGCTGCCATTCGCAGTCTGAAACGAAGTCGCTTGCTCGACCCACGTTTCCGGAACAAGCTGTTTGCCCTGCCATTTGCCTTTCTGCAAATAAAGCTGGCCGAACCGCGCGATGTCTTCCGTGCGAATGCTCAGGCCGTAACCACCCGTTGCAATTCCTTCAGGGCTTTTTTCCCACGTGGGATTTTCGATGCCCAGCGGTTCAAACAGGCGCGGGCGCAGGTATTCCAGCAGCGGCGTGCCGGTTGTTTTTTCAACAATCGCCGCAAGCATATAGGTCGCCGAAGTGTTGTAGAGGAAATGCGTGCTGGGTTTGAAGCGAACCGGGTGCGCCAGAAATGCTTTTTTCCAGGATTGTCCCGGCGGGCGCGGCGGTTCGGTTTCGTGGCCGGTGTTCATGCGCAGCAAATCGCGAACGCGCATCGCTTTCAAATTGGAGCTTGGTTCCGCTGGCGCGTCGTCGGGGAAAAACTTCAGCACCGGATCGTCAACGCTCAATTTGCCTTCGGAAATTGCCAGCCCAATCGCCGTGGAGGTAAAGCTTTTGCTCAGAGAAAACAGCATGTGCGGTGACTTCGCGTCATACGGCGACCACCAGCCTTCGGCGACGACCTGGCCATGACGCAGCACCATAATGCTGTGCAAGGAATTGATGTCTTTGTTTGCGGCTTCGATGAAGGAAAGAATCGCCGCAGACGAAACGCCTTGTGCTTCCGGGGTGCTGCGTGGGAGCTGCACGCTCGGCGCGGACGTTACGTTGTCGCTTGGATGAGAGCGCTTGGGTTCCACACCCGTACCTGCGCCTGGAACTGAGCCTAATCCGAAACAGACCACCAACGCGATGCTTAAATGGACTTTCATGGTTCCGATCCTCTTTCTTAATTTGCACGTTTCGGTGCGGGGTTCACTTCTCTAACGGGAATATTGTGCTTTG
>CAYLJQ010000016.1:0-27925 GCA_964383955.1 uncultured Heliomicrobium sp.
TGTGCTTATCCGTGTTCATCAGTGGTTTCTTTCTGGTTGTACCAATGTTGTTTGGATCGATTTAGTTTTATCGAATTAGGTCGAAAGGCTCAGCAACTGCCCATGATTGAGTCGCGCCCAACAACTCGTTGGACTGGAGCGGCGGTTAGGTGGTTTGGATTCTGCGAGCAGGTGATCAGGCAAAGGAACCTTTTATGGACATACACAAACAAATCAAAGACCATATTGAATCTCAACCAGAGCCTAAACGAAGTGACATGCAAGAACTGCATGGCATCATTCTGGGGATGATGCCAGACTGTAAATTGTGGTTCCTGGACGGCAAAGACGAGAGAGGTCAAACGGTTTCCAACCCTAACATAGGTTATGGATTCCAGACTATGAAGTATGCCGATGGAAAAACCAGAGACTTCTATCAGATTGGCATTAGTGCAAACACAACAGGAATTTCCGTTTACATAATGGGAATAAAAGACAAGAAGTACTTGGCCGAGGAATATGGAAAAAAGCTCGGCAAGGCAAGCGTGACGGGGTATTGCATCAAGTTCAGGACACTCAGAAATATAAACGTTGATATTCTTGAAGCCGCAATGCGATATGGAATTGAACAGACAAATACCTGACATCTATTCAACCGTAGTGCGCGCAATCACTTGCTCCGGTAGTTCCTGTGGGCTTGCGCGCCTCGGTGAATGCGCTGTTAGGCGCTCATGCGAAATCCAAAATCATCTACTGATACCAGGAGTTTCGATGAAACAACCAGGAGACATAAAATGAATAACCAGGAATTCAAGGCCCCTTCATCGCTGCCGGGGAAGAAATCAAAGCTGGATAGACGCCGTTTCGTTCGCGATGTGGCGGCTGGTGTCAGTGCGATGGCGGTCCTGTCATCCAAGACAGTGACGGCGGCAGCCAAACAGACAATGAGTCTGAATGTGATCTATCCGAACCACGAAGGCGCTCGATTCGATATAGCCTACTATCGTGACACCCACATCCCTCTGGCGATGAAGGTCATGAAGGCCGACAGCGTCATGCTTATCGAAGGGGTCGCGATGGGCGCCGCCGCCGCACCCTATGTGATGATTGCTCATTTTCAGTTCGCCTCACCAGAGGCACTGAAAGCTGCTACCGATAATCCACGCATGGCTGAAGTTCGGGCCGATGTTCCCAAGTTCACGGACATCAAGCCGACGGTCATGCTGGGCAAGTCGTCGTAACAGGCATCTAACAGCATGTTTTGAAATTTCCAGAACCCAGTCGTTGACCGCTGGGAGAAGTCAAGAAATGTTGTTTCAGCCCGGTTCACCGGGTTTGGTTTGGGCTTCAGCCACAAAGGTGGCTGGCTGAAGCCAATGCCATGTCCGGTAAATGAGTTGTTAAGGATGAGGCTGCCCGGCTTTGGGTTTTTCAGCCGTGGCAGTCGCATCCGGGCCAAAGCGGATGTGTTTGGCGGAAAAGCCTGCCAGTTCGTTGCCGTACATCGCGCGCGTCAGTCCCCAGTCTGCCAGCAGTGAAAGCACCGTTGCGAGCATTCCCAGCACGACAGCTTTTTTCAGCAACGCGCTAAACGGAATTTTTTCGGTTTCAGCTTCAGCAACGGCGACGGTTGCGGGCACGCCCGACAGCAGAATCAGCGTGCAGATTGTCGCGTTCAGGAAAATCACGCCTTCGGTAATCAATCGCTGCGGTGCGAAATTGACAACAGAACGGTCAAAGTTTCCAATCACAATCCACCACAAAAACACCAGATACAGCAGTTGCCCACGTCCCAGCCAGTTCGTCGGAATGAAGGCCAGTGGTTGTCGGCGATGGCGCAGCAACAGCCAGATCACGACAACCGACAACGCTGCGTAGGCCAGATGAAACCATGTGAAGGCCGAAAGATGCAGAATGGTTTCGGGGAAGGTTTTGGCTTTTGTCCACGCTTCGGGATTGCGAATCAGGTTCAGCCACGTTACGCCCAGCAACACAAAACAAAGCGCAAAGTCTTCAGTCCAGCGGCGCTCGCGCGGTTCGTCGCTGGCGCGTGGAGTTCTTGCGGCCAAAAGCAGCATCGCGATGGCAACGCCAAGCCCGTTGATGAATCCGTAGGTTTGTTCCAGCACGCTGTGCCAGTTGGTTTGCCAGCCGGTTTTGATCCACATCAGTTTGGTCAACTGCCCGGACGCAAAACCGAATCCGCCGACAAAGCCGCAAATCAATGAAGCCAGTGTCAGTGCGCGAAGCTTTCGCCATTCAAAATAAACCAGCATTCCGGCGACCATTCCAACGCTGCCTGCCCAGTTGTCTCCGCGCGGCGGAGTCATCCGGATGCCAAGAACCGGAACCAGCAACACAAACGCAACGAACCAGCCGACGGCCATACACAACATCAACTTGCTGGCTTCGTCGAGTTTTCGCCGCACGGCTGCCAGAATCAAAATGGTGGCAATCGCCGTCAGCGAAGCCAGCCAGTCGGAGTCGTACCAATACAAAATGCCTTCCTGCCGGAAATCCGAATTGGCAGGTTCCAGCCAGCTTTCGACTTTGCCTTGCGCCATCCACACGGCAAAAACGGCAATCAGCGGCGTGAAAAACTCAGTCAGCCGATCACGACTTAAAACCGCTGGCAGAGCGGTTCCGGCTCCGCCAACCGCTCCCCACAAAAAGCCGATCAAAAACAAAGAAGCGAATCCATAAAGCTGCGTCGCCGAATGACCGGAGTGCGTGTAGGCGATGACCTGGCCATACGACATGCCGCCGCCAAACGACCAGCCAATCGCGCCGAACATTCCAAAGTACACGATGCGCCGATGCCAGTCGGGGCGATCCACCGCCAGAACGACAGCGATTGCCGCCAGAACGCCGGGAATCATCGCGCCGATTTCATGACCGTAATTGCCTCGGATGCCCCAGCCGATGGAAAGCGATAACGCGGTGAGCAGGATCGTTCGTTTGTCGAAGTTGGTTTGCATAAAAACTTTTGCGGCAAAGAGCATTAGCCATTCGCCATTACACATTGTCCATTATCGGTCAGGGTAAAAACATTTTTTACCTGTCGGCTAATGGACAATGTGTAATGGCAAATGCTTAATTTCATGGGGCTGGGTCGCAATTGTTATTGATCCAGCAATCCCGACAGCCAGTGCATGACGTTCAATAAAAACTGCGGATTCTGTTTGGCAATAGGAGCGTTCATTCCCATCGGCGCTTTGTTTGGGCCAGCAAGTTGCGCGGAAAACATTGCCGCTTCGCCAAAAACGGCCACACGGCCTTTGCCGACTTTGACCGTTGCGCCTTGCAGCCAGCCTTTGATCGAAGCTTTTGCCGTGTTGTTGGTAAAGGCTTCCCCGAACGTTTTGGGCAGAAAGGCCATCGCGTCATCGCTGAATTTCAGGATCGGATCACCTTTATCCACCTGAAATGCCGAACCAGTGAACGTCGCGACGGACTCAACTTTTTCGTCGTTGGAGCGGCCTTGGGTGACGGGATGATTCAGCAGCGAACCTTTTTGCATATCGAACGTCAGTGGCCCTCCGCCGTGTTTCGGCTCCATCGCGTAGCCATTGATGAAATGAATCCCAAGCGCCGTCGCCAACTTATCCGCTGCGCCAGGGAAGGGAAGATGATCGGCGATCAGCAGCAACGCGCCGCCTTCGTTGACCCACTTGCGGACGGCGGCGACTTCTTCGTCTGTGAACGCTGACGGATTGGGCGGCGACCAATCGTCTTTGTTGGCTTCGTTCAAGGCGTTGGCGATGACCAGAATTTTTCCCTTGCCCAAACTCTCTTTGCTGAACTTCGCCGCCGAAGCGTTGACGACATATCCGTCGCGGCGCAGCAAGTCGGCGAAGGTTTGATACCGCCCCGAAGCGGTGTGAAAGTTGAAGTGCGCTTCGTCCAGTAACACGACCGCGCCTTTGCCTTCGGCGTAGGCGGGTTTTTCGATCTTGGGTTTGAAATCCGGATCGGGAATTTGCTGGGCGCGAACCGTGAGCGAAAAACAAACCAGCAGCAGAAAAAACAACGCGGCTTTTTTCAGCATAAAGCTCCTTTTGTAGTTGAGTCGCAGGAAAGAATACACGGTCAGCGAACGGCGCGGATTTGAGCATACGCGCCCAATCCAGTCAATTTCAGAGCTAGGCGAATTCGTTCGCCTGTCAGGCTGCTTTTTCCAGTGCTGAACCTAACGGCAATTGAATTTCCACTGTAGCTCCTTTATCTGGCTGGCTGTGAAATTCGACTTTGGCTGCTGGGCCGTAAAAGTGTTCCAGCCGCTTTTCGATATTGGCCAGCCCCACGCCTCGTTTTCGCCCTTGTTCAAAACTTTCTTTGCTAACGCCGGAGCCTGTGTCTGCAACTGAAATGTGCAGCGATGGCGAAACTGCGCCGTTTTTCAGTCTTGCTGTGACGATGACTTCGCCGCCAGCTTTGCGCGGAGCGATGCCGTGTTTGATGGCATTTTCCACCAGCGGCTGAACGATCAGCGGCGGGATTCGCAATTTGCGAAGCTCCGGGGAAACATCAATCGTGATCTGCAATCGTTCTTCGAATCGCGCGCGCTCAATCGCCAGATACGATTCGATCAAATCCATTTCCTCGCCCAGGGTAACCAGTTCGCCGCTGGGCGCGCGCAAAACAGCGCGCAGCAATCCCGTCAGCCGCAGCAGGGTTTCCAACGCTCGTTCCGGAGCGGTTTGGATCAAGTAACTGATCGTGGTCAGCGCATTGAACAGAAAGTGCGGGTTGAGCTGTGCTCGCAGCGCGCGAAGTTCGGCTTCGGTGGCAAGTTTGCTGATTTCCTGTTCGCGCAAATTCCGTTCAAAGCGTTCGTGCGTAACGCGCACAGTGTCAATTCGCCGGGCCAAAATCAGGGCCATGGCTTCCAGCATTGCCGTGTCGTCGGAAAGCAATTGCCGTCCGGCGGAAAGTTCGCCAATCACCAGCGAATACAACGGCGGTTCGTGCGTCGGAACCAAAACCGTAGCGGCTGGTAATCGTAATCTGCCGGTGCGGCGGCTGCCCTCGCTTTCCTGTTCCGCAACACGGACCAACTGGTTTGGCAGCAACAAGCCTGAACTGTTTTCGGGAATTGGATTTTCAGCTTTCCAATTCGTTTCACTGATTTGCCAGCGAACTTCTCTGGCGGTGAGCGCTGGCGCCAATCGCTCCGCAGCCTGGTTGAAAATCTCTTCTTCGTTATCGCTCAGGGCGATGACCCGCGCGGTTTCGTCCAGCAATTTCTGGTAATCGGCTCGCCGCAAAACAACCGTATCAACAAACCAGACAATCCAGCCGCGCAGGTAGGGATAAATCAGCGCAGTTCCCAGCCATAAACCCAGCAAGGCTCCGACAGCCACAGGAGACAAATCGCCGCTTGCAGAGCTTGTTCGCAACAACGGAGCCGCAACCAGAACATAAAGCCCGAACGCCAGTGAAACCAACGTTACCAACGCCAACGCCCGTTTCAGGAAAATGTCTGCCAGCGCAAAGCGGTAATCCTGGTAAAGCATTGCCAGCACCAGCGGCAGGGAAGAGTGATGGCCGATCAATTCGATCAGCCACGGAGCGTCGCCTTGGGTATGGCTGCTCAAGTGCAAAGCCGACACAGCAAAAACCGCCAGCGCAACCACCCACCAGGCCCGTTTCCACATCGGCGACCGCCGGGCGTAGATCAACAACATCACAGTTAAGATGCTGAAGCCGATGGTCAGCGCTCTTAGCCCTGTTGGCGAAGGAGTTTCTTTGCCGGTGGCTGCGGCATAAAAATGCAGGATGCTGGCAGATGCGCTGAGCAGATATGCCAGCAGGGAAATTGCCTGTGAGCTGCGCCGCCGGTCCCACAAAACCGAATGCACGACGACAGCAGGCAAAAAGCCCAAGGCCGTGAAAATGGCGGAAACAAAAAGCGGCGACGGTTCGCCAAGTTCCCAATCCCGCACGCCGTAAATTGCCAGAGCTCCCAGGTTCCAAAGCAGGCCAAGCAGGGCCGTCGTCAGAAACAACCACTTCACGGAACTTGCGCTGCGCTGGCCATACCCTGTGGGCGAAAACGGGTCCGCCGACCGCACAACCATCACCAGCAGCATCGCGTACAGAATTGCGCCGGTAATGAAGCCGAGTAAATTGACCAGTGCGGCTATGTTTTGAGATTCCATAAAAGTGAAAAGCCGATGAACGCAGGCCCAAAACTGGGCAGACTATGTTCATCGGCTTGGCAAGCCATCTCTCAAGTTTTGGGCTTGAGATGGGTCTTTATTACCTGTTGCTCAACACTCTGACTCTGGCAACAAAGGCTCCATTGTTGTCGCGCAGGTTGCCTTCGTTGATACTCAAGAACAGGATGCCATTGTGCTTGGCAATGAACTCGGAAGATGTGCCGATGAATTCGAAATCGTTGTTATCGTCACCAATGACGGCGATCAGGGCACCGGTCTTCCTGCCTTGCATCAATTTATCCTTGTCTTGCAGGTCCAATCCTTCCGGGCCGGTTCGCTTGCCGTCTCCAAGATCAACATCGCCGATGGCGCTGATGACAATGTGCTGGCCTTTCTGGACGCGAATATCACTGCTGGTCCAATCTGCCGCTGCGGCCACGCTGACGGTTTTTTCCGCGATTGTGGCTAACTCGTCTAATTTGTTTGCGGCAGACGACGACGTGCTGACAGGGGCCGGATCTCTAATGGTTGAGTCTACTGCCGCCGTCGAAGCGCCTCCCGCAGGAGTTCCTGTTTCGGGGTTAACGGTTGGCGGCGGGATTGTGCTGCGTCCCGTGATGGAAGCTCCGCCAGTTTCGGTCGAATCGAACTCAATGCTTTCAATTTCATCAACCGGGATGTCGTGCTGGGAACTGGTATTGCCGATTCGGACGACAATCGTGAATCTGCGCTGGTTATAGGAAACCACTTTGCCTTTTAGCACCGTGCCGTCCCGCAATTTGATCGTGTCGGCGAGGGCTTCAATACCAAACAATGCGAAAGCAGTCAGGCAAAGCGCCAGACTGAGAACGGTTTTCTTCTTTATACTCACATCTACCTCCCAAGTGGCTAGACTCGCGAACTTGGCTCTGCGACAGAACTGCAAACCTCAACAGGATGACCGCTTGGCTTGAATTGCTTGGCGGGCAATCCGGATCATCTTGTCAATCCTGCATATTCTCATCTGTCTCAAAGCCTCGCGCTCTGATTTAGATCGGACTTGAACTTCCAAGAGGGTAATTCCGCTGTAGCTTATAGCATAAATTCTTTGCCTCTGACATCGGACGCGGCGTTGGCCGGAAAGCCGGTGATTCGGGCCATACCTTGTGCCATATTGAGTTACGGATTGGCTGATCTTTGCGAGTGCGATGGTCCCATCGAATTCTTTGACAAACTTTTGATCTCTTTTTGGACAGGCCTTGACAATTTTTAAGTCAGCGGAGAATATGCCGCCTCATTTCAAACTCGAAAATTCACAAGCTTTCGAGTAATAAAGCAAGTCTAGGTCACAATTTAACAATAAGTTTTTGCGAGGTGGAGGTCTTCGTTTATGCCACAGCTCTTCCACCGCGGAATGAACACGCTTGCGCGACTGAGCATCGTAGTTGGATTGCTGGTTGCAGGCGGTGGGTTGATGTTCGTCATCGAATTCAACCGTACGCCCTACGTGACGCAAGCATTCGAACCGCGGGAGCAACCTGTGCAGTTTTCCCATAAACATCACGTCGGCGATGATGGGATTGATTGTCGCTACTGTCATACGACAGTCGAGACGGCTGCATCTGCTGGATTGCCGCCGACGAAAACGTGCATGAACTGCCATTCGCAGTTATTCGCCAACAGTCCGTACTTGGAAATCGTGCGCGAAAGCTGGCGAACCGGCAAACCGATCAAATGGACTCGCGTGCATGACCTTCCCGATTTTGCCTATTTCAACCATAGCATTCATGTGAATAAAGGTGTTGGTTGTTCGACCTGTCATGGTCGCGTAGACCTGATGCCGCTGATGTACAACGTCAATTCGTTGCACATGGAATGGTGTATTGAATGCCACCGCGATCCGAACAAAGTTCTGCGCGAGCAAAAAGACATCACCAATATGGAGTGGAAAGCGCCCGACGATCAAAAGGAAAAAGGCGCTGAACTCGCCAAGAAATACAACATCCAATCAAAAGAAGTGCTGACGAGTTGTTCAACCTGTCACAGATAGAAGAAGTCGGTAGACGGTAGACGGTAATCGGTAGTTTGTTTGCGGAAAGTTCGTCCTGCAAATGTTTTAACTTCTGACTCCTGACTTCCGGCTCCTGACTACTGAAGAGAGCAATGTCACATCGAGATCATCATCACGACCTAGAGCCGGTGCGAGAAGCGATTAGCCGCAAGTCTGGCCGCGAATTCTGGCGCAGCCTGGAAGAACTGGCTGGCACAGATAAATTCCGCGACTTTCTGCACAGAGAATTTCCCGCGCTGAACGCTCCTGAAACCGATCCGTCAATGCTGGACCCGAACGGTCGCCGCAACTTTATGAAGTTGATGGGCGCTTCGCTGGCGTTGGCTGGATTGACTGCTTGCACACGCCAGCCGCTGGAACACGTCGTTCCATACGTCAAAATTCCTGACGGGCTGACTCCCGGCAAGCCGCAGTTTTACGCGACTGCGATGCCTTTGAATGGCGTCGCCAGCGGATTGCTGGTCGAAAGCCACGAAGGCCGTCCGACCAAGATCGAAGGCAATCCTGATCATCCGGGCAGTTTGGGGGCGACGGACATTTTTGCCCAGGCTTCCGTGCTGGGCCTGTACGATCCGGACCGTTCGCAATCGGCAATGAAACTGGGCGATGCCCGCACCTGGGGAGACTTTCAGAATGAACTGGGTTCGTGGATCGAAGCGCAGCGGCCCAAGCGCGGCAAAGGCTTGCGAATCCTGACAGAAAACAGCACTTCGCCGACCTTCGCTTCATTGATGGCGAAGATCAAAACGGATTTTCCCGAATCGAAGTGGGTCACCTACGACCCGAATACGCGGGATGGCGCTCGGATGGGTGCGCCAACGGTTGGCGGCAAACCGGCAAATGTCGTTTACAAATTTGACCTGGCCGATCTGGTGGTTTCTCTGGATGCGGACTTTTTGACCAACGGTCCTGGGGCGCTTCGTTATGCGCGCGACTTTATGGCCAAGCGCAAGCTGACTGGCGGCGGAAACGAAATGAACCGCCTGTTTGTCGCCGAAAGCACGCTGACCACTACTGGCGCAAAAGCCGACAACCGGTTGCCTATCAAAGCTGGTGAAATTGACGCGCTGGCTCGCGCGATTGCCAATGCTGCTGGAGTCTCGGTCGCTGCTGGCGGCAGCTTGAGCGGCGAAGCAGATAAATTTGCCAAAGCAGTTGCCGCGGATCTGCAAGCCCACGCAGGCAAAAGCATTGTCATTGCCGGTGAGCATCAACCCGCAGCGGTTCATGCCATTGCGAATGCGATCAACGCGAAATTTGGCGGAACTGCGGTCGCCTACACTGCGCCGATTGAAATCAACCCGATTGATCAGACTGCCGGGATTACAGAACTGATTGGCGAAATGAATGCCGGTCAGGTGGAAGTCCTGGTGATCGTCGGAGGAAATCCGGTTTATAACGCGCCGAATCTGCCTGGACAGAAAGACAGCTTCCTGAACGCGCTGAAGAAAGTTCCGAATCGCGTTCACATGAGTTTGTACAATGACGAAACTTCCGTGCAGTGCCAGTGGCATCTGGCCGAAGCGCATTACCTGGAAGCCTGGGGAGATGCGCGGGCATTCGACGGAACGGTTTCAATCATTCAGCCGTTGATCCAGCCGCTTTATCAGGGCCGTTCGCCGCTGGAATTGCTGGCAGGAATCGCCAATATTCAGGGCAAAACGGCGCTGGATTTGGTCAAGGATTACTGGAAAACGCAGCCGCAGATGGCCGGGAACTTTGATCAAGCCTGGAAACAGGCGCTGCATGACGGCGTGGTTGCCGGTACCAAGCTGCCTGAAGAAGCTGCGCAGGTTGATGCCGCCAAACTGGCAACTCCGGCTCCATCAAAAGGCGGTCAATTCGAAATCGTTTTCCGGCTTGATCCGAACGTTCACGATGGACGCTTTGCCAACAACGGCTGGTTGCAGGAATGTCCGAAGCCGATCAACAAGGTCACCTGGGATAATTTTGCGATCATCAACGCCGCGACAGCCGCGAAATTGAATTTAGCGCCTAAAGACGAGCCGTATCACGCGACCGCCAAGATGTTGAACATTACGGTGGACGGCAAAGAACTGGCGATGCCTACCTGGATTCAGCCGGGTCATCCCAATGATTCTGTGACGGTGTATCTGGGGTATGGCCGCGAGCGCGCTGGAAACGTCGGCAACAAGACCGGTTTCAACACCTACCTGCTGAAAACGACTGCGGGTTCGATTGCCGAAGCAAAGCTTGCGGCTGGCGAAGGCACTTACCAGTTGGCTTCGACGCAGGAACACTTTGCGATTGATGTTTCCGGCATTGATTCCAAAGCTTTCATTTCCCAGGATGAGGATCTGGCGGACCGCCACATCGTTCGTGCTGGAAACCTGGAAGAGTACAAAAAGAATCCGAAGGCGATTCATCATGGCGCGCATTTGCCGCCCGATCCGAAGATGACGATCTTCCGCCCGGAAGAACATCCGTACAACGGTTACGCCTGGGGCATGGCCATTGATATGAACGCCTGCATCGGGTGCAACGCCTGCGTGGTTTCCTGCCAGTCGGAAAACAACATCGCGGTGGTCGGCAAAGAACTGGTCACACGCGGACGCGTGATGCACTGGATCAGAATTGACACCTACTTCCGGGGCGATATGGTCAATCCGGAAGTCTACTTCCAGCCGATGATGTGTCAGCACTGCGAAAACGCGCCGTGCGAAGTTGTTTGTCCGGTCAACGCCACGGTTCACGACGCCGAAGGGTTGAATACACAGGTTTACAACCGCTGCGTTGGAACTCGTTATTGCGCGAACAACTGTCCGTACAAAGTTCGCCGGTTCAATTACCTGCTGTACGGAGACTGGGAAACGCCGAGCTTGAAGAACGTTCGCAATCCGGAAGTCACCATTCGCTCGCGCGGTGTGATGGAAAAATGCACGTTCTGCGTCCAGCGCATCATGAGCGGCAAGATCGAAGCCGAAAAACAAAATCGTCGTGTGGCTGATGGCGAAATCCAGACGGCTTGCCAGACGGTGTGTCCGACAGATGCAATCATCTTCGGCGACATCAACGACAAGGAAAGCCGCGTGGCCAAGCTGAAAACCGAGCCGCGCAATTATGAAGTGCTGGCCGATTTGAACACTCGGCCGCGCGCCAGCTATCTGGCCGCGATTAAGAATCCAAACGCCACCTTGGGCGGTGGGGCTTCATCACACGGCGGCTCGTCTGAAGGCGGGCACGGTACCGAAGGTCAGAAGTCAGGAGAGGCTCATGGCTGAAGTTAAGAGCAATTACGTTGATAAACGTCCGCCGATGGTCGGCGGCAAGTACGACCTGAAAACGGTGACGACCAAATTGTTGGACGTCGTTTTCATGCGCGGCTTTCAGAAAGGCTGGATTGTCGGCTTTGCAGTCGTCTTTCTGGGCTTGTTGATCATGGCCAATACCATTGCCTATTTGGTGCTGAAAGGCGTGGGCATCTGGGGCAACAGTTCGCCAGTTTTTTGGGCGTTCGACATCATCAACTTCGTCTGGTGGATCGGTATCGGCCACGCCGGAACGCTCATTTCGGCCATTCTGTTGCTGTTACGGCAACAGTGGCGAAATTCGATCAACCGTTTTGCTGAAGCCATGACGCTGTTTGCAGTGGCTTGCGCGGCGATGTTTCCGGCGCTTCACACTGGTCGCCCGTGGGTGGATTACTGGCTGTTCCCGATTCCGAACACGATGGGAATGTGGCAGAACTTCCGCAGCCCGCTGATGTGGGACGTGTTTGCGGTCAACACCTACGCGACAGTTTCGCTACTGTTCTGGTTCATGGGCCTGATCCCGGATTTTGCCACCTTGCGCGATACGGCCAAGCACAAATGGCAGAAAGTCCTGTTCGGAATGCTCTCTATGGGCTGGCGCGGTGACGCCCGGCACTGGAGCCGCTACGAAACAGCTTATCTGTT
Organism: uncultured Heliomicrobium sp.; assembly: GCA_964383955.1. GTDB lineage: Bacteria > Acidobacteriota > Blastocatellia > RBC074 > RBC074 > RBC074. The sequence goes on from CAYLJQ010000016.1 coordinate 12,108, forward strand.
GTTGGCGGGTCTTTCGACGCCGCTGGTGCTTTCTGTTCACACCATCGTGTCGTTCGACTTTTCAACCGGTATTGTTCCTGGCTGGCACGCAACAATCTTCCCGCCATATTTTGTGGCCGGAGCTGTGTACGCCGGATTCGCAATGGTGCTGACCATCGGGATTCCGGTACGCAAGTTCTATCACCTGGAAGATTTCATCACTGCGCGACACGTTCGTAATATGTGCAAGGTGATGCTGGCAACGGGCTTGATCGTTTGTTACGGCTACGCGATGGAAGCGTTTTTTGCCTGGTACAGCGGCTCGACATACGAAATGTTTATGATGAAAAATCGTATGTTTGGTCCCTACGGAATCATGTACTGGCTGTTGATTCTGTGTAACTTCCTGGTTCCGCAATTGCTGTGGGTAAAGAAGTACCGGGATAATATGTGGGTAATTATGACGGTTTGCATGTTCATCAACGTGGGCATGTGGCTGGAACGCTTTGTCATTATCGTGATGAGCTTGAACCGGGAATTCCTGCCGTCCGGTTGGAGAATGTATTACCCAACGCCATTCGACTTTTCGATGTTCATTGGAACGATTGGCTTCTTCTTTACACTGATGTTCCTCTTCATTCGATTCGTGCCGATGATTCCGGTTTTCGAACTGAAGATGATGTTGCCGGCAGCGAAAGTGGACGAGCACAAAGTCGCGCAGATCGAAGAAAACGTGAAAAACGACGGCAAAGAGCCGTTGGGCGGTTCGCAACCGGTTCCGCAGTTTGGAGATTAAGTGGTTCGTAGTCCCGCCTGCTGGCGGAAGCTTCCGGCAGAAGCCGGTACTACAAACAACGAGTTGAGTTATGACGAAACAGGAAGAAAAAGGCATTTACGGTTTGATGGCCGAATTTGACGATCCGAGCACGATTGTCGCCGCTGCCAAGCTGACCCGTGGAGCGGGCTATACGCGAATCAATGCGTATTCGCCCTATCCGGTTGAAGAGCTGTGGGAAGCCATCGGCTTTCATAAAAACGCCGTTTCAAAGGTGGTGTTTGTGTGCGGCTTGCTGGGCGGACTAAGTGGGCTTGGGCTGCAGATTTGGACTTCGGCAATTGATTATCCGCTGAATGTCGGCGGACGTCCTTTCATCAGTTGGCCAGCGTTCATTCCGATCACGTTTGAATTAACGATCCTATTGGCAGCGTTCGGAGCATTTTTTGGAAACATCATTATGAATCGTTTGCCGCAGCCGTATCATCCGGTATTCAACGTGCCGAGTTTTTCGCGCGCGAGCACGGACCGATTCTTCCTGTGTGTCAAAGCCGACGATCCGAAATTCAATTACGGCGAGACTCGTTCCTTCCTGGAAGGTCTGGGAGCGAAAGAGGTGACTGATGTTGACAGCTAAACTGAAGAAAATAGGACTGGCGGTTTGTTTGCTGACGACAGCTTTCGCGCTTTCAGCTTGCCGCCAGGACATGCACGACAATCCGCGTTTTGAAGCCAACGAAGATGGAGCGAATCGCCAGTTGCCGGATGGCACGGTCGCGCGCGGTTCACTGGATTTGAATCCGTCGGCACCGAAAGTTACTCAAGTTACGGCTACCCCTGGCACAGCGGCGGCGGGAGCCACTCCGGCTCCTGCTGCCATCACCGGTGAAGATGGCTTTCCGTTTAAGCTCAGTGAAAATGCCGAGGAGCGCAAAGCGCAGCTTATTGCGATCCTAAATCGCGGTGAGAACCGATTCAACATTTCATGCCTGCCTTGCCACGGCAAGCTCGGTGATGGAAACGGAATGATCGTGCAGCGAGGTTTTCGCCGTCCGCCTTCCTATCACGATCCGCGACTGAAAGCCGCTCCGTCATCTTATTTTTACGATGTGATGACTAATGGCTTTGGCGCAATGTCCAGTTACGCTGACCAATTGACGCCGGAAGATCGCTGGAAAGTTGTTGCTTATATCCGCGCTTTGCAATTGAGCCAAAACGCAAATGTTACGGAACTGAACGATACCGACAAGAAGAAAATTGTTGATGCCGCAACGGCCAAGCCGGAGAACAAAAGCGGCGAAGCTGGAGGCGCGCACAAAACTGAATCCGCTCCAGCACCAGGAGGACATAGGAACTAATGAGTACGAACTACGCTGCTCCGGCTGAACTTGGAAAAACCCAAGGCGTGGCGATTGGTATTGGCTTGCTGGGCATCATCGGATGGGTGATCGGCGCGGTCACGTCGCACGATGCCAAGACGACGTTTTTCCAGACTTATCTGGTGGCTTATGTCTTCTGGATCGGTATCTCGCTGGGATGTCTGGGTTTGCTGATGGTGCAATATCTGGGCGGAGGCGGTTGGGGATTGATCATTCGTCGCCAACTGGAATCTGCTTCGTCAACATTGTGGATGATGGCAGTGCTATTTGTCCCGATTGTTTTGGGAATACACAGCCTTTACCACTGGTCGCACCCGATTGGCCCTGACGTAACGGAACCTGTTCGCAAGCTGCTGACACACAAAGCTCAATGGCTGAACCCTGGTGGATTTACACTTCGCGCAATCATGTATTTTGCCATCTGGCTGGGCCTGATGTCCTTACTCAGGAAGTTTTCTGCATCACAGGACAAAACTCCGGATCCGAATCAGGCGCAAACCTGGGTGCAGAAAGCCCAAAATTGGAGCGGCCCCGGTTTCCTGGTTTACGCAATGGCTGTCACATTTGCGTCGGTTGACTGGGTCATGTCGCTGGACGCGGAATGGTTTTCGACGATCTTTGGGATGCTGACCCTTGCCGGGCAGGGAGTGCTTTCCATCGCGTTTTTGATTGCGGTCTGTGTGATTCTGAGTAAATACGAGCCGATGGCTCACGTCTTGAAGCCGAAGCATTTTCACGATCTGGGCAAATTGCAGTTGGCATTGGTGATGGTCTGGGCATATTTCTCATTTTCGCAGTTGCTGATTATCTGGTCCGGCAACCTGCCGGAAGAAATTCCGTGGTATCTGCGGCGCTTCGAAGGGACGTGGCGTCCGATGGGAATCACGCTGTTGGTGCTGCATTTCATTATGCCGTTCCTGCTGCTGCTGTCGCGCGACTTAAAAAAGAGCACTAAGGTGGTGTGGGTTGCGGCGTTGCTGATTGTGATGCGACTGGTTGATGTGATCTGGGTGATTGTTCCCCAGTTCGACGAAATGGCTTCGCACGGCGGTCAGGCACATCACACGGGACCTGCCCAACTGGCCGTTTATGTTGCGGCGACCTTGGGATTGGGTGGATTGTGGCTTGGCTGGTTTTTCTGGCAATTGCGTCAACGTCCATTGATTCCCTTCAACGATCCGCAATTGGCGGAAGCGGCGTCTGCGGGTGGCGGGCACTAAAGTTTTTATCGTTCGCAAAGCACAAATGCGAACCCCAAACTGAAAACGTATGAGCGATCATAAACACGACGAAAATCACGGCTTAGTTGAAGAAAGTGGCGTAAAACCCAAACCGATTCTGGTCTTTCTGGCCATTTTGGGTGTGGCGACAGCGTTGGTTTACGTCATCATTTTGGGGGTGGAAGTCGGCCTGAAAAAAATGGACGACATGAATCCGCAACAACCGGCAACGGCTGTCGAAACCGGCCGGATACTCCCACCTGAACCCAGATTACAAGGCGCTCCAGAACCAGACCCGGATAAGCCCGGAAAAGCAAAATCATCCATGCTGCCGTTGGACGACATGGCAGCTTATTCGGAAAAGATCACCAAACAAGCTGCGGCTTACGGTTGGGTGGATCAGCAAGGCGGCATCGCGCACATTCCCATTGATCGCGCGAAGGAAATTATTGCGGAAAAGGGTTTGCCGAAACTTTCCGATGCACTAATTGGCGAAGTTCAGTCGGCAGAAGCCGCCCGCAAGCTGGTTCTCAATGCCGGGGCGAACGGGGGGCGTTCAATTAAGAGCCAGAAACCAATGGCTGCTCCGACGCCTGCGCCAGCAGACGCTGGTGCTGCGAAACCTGCGACGGTCGCTCCGACACCGGCAACACCTCCCGCTGCGCAGGGTGCTGCGGCGGGTGTGAAGCACTAAGCGGAAAGAGAAAAGAAGTAAAAATGTTAGTCCCTGACCGGCAAAAAGTAGTTTCAACGTTGACAGGCAAAACACCGCTTTCGATTCTTGCTCTTTGTCTTTTGAGTTTTGTCTGCTGCCTGGAAGTGGGCGCACAACCAGCGGGAATGCGCCCGCCGGTATTGAAAGACGTAGGCATTGACCAGTTGCTGGATTCCCAGGTGCCGCTTGATCTGGAATTCAAGGATGAAACCGGGCGCACGGTGAAGCTTCGAGAGTATTTCGGCAATAAGCCCATCGTTTTGTCTTTGGTGTATTACGATTGTCCGCAACTTTGCAGCCTGACGCTGAATGGCTTGATGAACGTTTTGAAAACGTTGCCATTGAAAGCGGGTAAAGATTTCATTTCTTTGACAGTCAGTTTTGATCCGAAAGAAAAGCCTGAACTGGCGGCGGAAAAGCGCAACACGTATTTGCAGAAACTGGCCAACCCGGAATTGAACGATGGCTGGCATTTCTTGACAGGTGATGAACAAAACACACTGGCGCTGACGAAATCCGTGGGCTTCCGATTTGTTTGGGATCCGGTCAGCAAGCAATACGCGCACTCCAGCGCACTGATCGTCATCACGCCGGAAGGCAAAGTCTCCCGTTATTTTTATCCCAGCGATGTGCTTTCGAACTTTGAACCGCGCGACATTCGGTTCGGCGTGGTGGATGCATCAAACGGAAAGATCGGATCGCTGGCGGATCAAGTGATTTTGTATTGCTATCAGTACGACCCGAACAGGGGAACGTACGGTTTGGTGTTGATGCGGATTATGCGCATCTTCGCTGTGATAACGATTATTACGTTAGCTCTTCTCATTCTTTATTTGAGGCACAAGACGAAACAGAAGGAAGCGGCATGGGCTGCTCGCGTCTCGTGACAATTGGACATCCGAATATGAGCCTCTTTTCTTTTCAAGTTCCCTTCATGCCGGAACAGGCGTCAAAGTTCGCAATGGAAGTTGACCTGTTCTACGTCGCGCTGTGGCTGATGACGATTGGCGTCACAGTCGGCATTGTCATCGCGATCGCCCTGTTTATGGTCAAGTATCGCCGTCGTCACAATGGCGAAATTCCGGAACAGATTGAAGGCGCGATGTTGCTGGAAATCACCTGGTCGGTCCTTCCACTGATCGTGTGTATCGGCATTTTTGCCTGGGGAGCCAAGCTTTATTACCAGATGTACAGCGAGCCGAAAGAGGCTCTGGAAATTTTTGTTACCGGCAAACAATGGATGTGGCGTGCGCAGCATCCCGATGGCCAGCGCGAAATTAACACGCTGCACGTTCCGGTCGGGCGTCGCGTCAAATTGACAATGACCAGCGAAGATGTGCTGCACGCGTATTTCATTCCGGCTTTCCGCACCAAAGCGGACGTGGTTCCGGGACGTTACACAATGACCTGGTTCGAAGCGACCAAAGCCGGCACGTATCATATATTTTGCGCGGAGTACTGCGGCACCCAACATTCCGGCATGATCGGAACCATTACTGCAATGGAGCCGGGGGAATACCAGGCCTGGCTCGGCGGCGGAACAAACGAGCCGCCAGCGGTTGTTGGGGAACGGCTGTTTTCCAGTCTGGCATGCAACACTTGCCACCTGGCAGATGGCAAAGGCCGAGGTCCAAAACTGGCTGAGCTATACGGCAAACCGGTCAAACTGAACAACGGCACAACCGTTACGGTTGATGACACTTACATCCGCGAATCCATTTTGGATCCTGGTGCAAAGATTGTAGAAAATTACCAGTTGATTATGCCCAGCTTCCGCGGGCAGGTTAGCGAAGACCAGATTGCGCAGATCATCGCTTATTTGAAATCCATTGGGCCGAAAGACGGCGATGCGGCTGCTGCGGCAAAACCGGCTGCGTCACCAGCAGCGAAACCGGCGGCAGCGACCCCAGCGAAAAAATAGTTAAGTAACGAATTCATAAGGTAAGAACATGGCAACCGAAGTCATAGCTCAAGTAGAAGAACCCCGCCTGAATTATTTGACCAATGGTCATACAGTCAAATCCTGGCTGTTGACGCTGGATCACAAACGGATTGGATTGTTGTATCTGTTTTCGATCTCGATCTTTTTTGCGATTGGCGGCATTTACGCCTCGTTGATTCGTCTGGAACTAATCACTCCGCGAGGCGATCTGATGTCGGCGGAAACCTACAACAAAGTCTTCACGATGCACGGCGTGATGATGATCTTCTTCTTTCTGATCCCTTCGATTCCGGCGACGCTGGGCAATTTTTTGTTGCCGCTGATGCTTGGGGCGAAGGATGTGGCGTTTCCCAGGCTGAATCTGCTGAGCTGGTATGTGTTCATGGTTGGCGCGATTTTGATGCTGTTCACCATCATGAGTGGCGGCATTGACACGGGGTGGACGTTTTATCCGCCTTACAGCTCAATCTACTCAAACACGCAGGTGACGCTGGCAGGCGTTTCGATTTTTATCACCGGGTTCAGTTCGATTTTGACCGGATTGAATTTCATGGTGACGATTCACACGATGCGCGCGCCGGGCCTGACCTGGTTCCGGTTGCCACTGTTTGTGTGGGCGCATTACGCCACCAGCCTGATCCAGGTGCTGGGCACGCCGGTCATTGCCATCACGGTTCTGGCGCTGGCGTTTGAGCGGACGCTGCAAATCGGTATTTTCGATCCGAAACTTGGCGGTGACCCTGTGCTGTTCCAGCACATGTTCTGGTTTTACTCGCATCCGGCGGTTTACATCATGATCATTCCTTCAATGGGAGTGGTCAGTGAATTGATCGCCAACATGACGCGCAAGAAAGTTTTCGGCTATCACTTCGTCGCGTTTTCCAGTTTGGCCATCGCGGTTTTCGGCTTCCTGGTCTGGGGACATCACATGTTCACCAGCAGTCAGTCCATGTATGCCGGAATGGTGTTTTCGCTGATTACCTACGCTGTGGCAATTCCGTCAGCAATCAAGACCTTTAACTGGACGGCGACAATTTTCAAAGGCTCGGTGTCTTACGACACGCCAATGATCTATGCGCTGGCGTTCATCGGGTTGTTCACGATTGGCGGGATGACCGGATTGTTTCTGGCGGCGCTTGGCCTGGACGTTCATTTGCACGACACGTACTTCGTGGTGGCGCATTTCCACTACGTGATGGTGGGCGGAGCGATCATCGGCTATCTGGGCGGATTGCATTTCTGGTGGCCAAAAATGACGGGCCGTATGTACCCTGAAGTCTGGGGCCGCATTTCAGCCGCGATTGTCTTTTTGGGCTTCAACCTGACGTTTTTCCCGCAATTCATTGTCGGTTATCTGGGAATGCCGCGCCGCTACCATGCGTATGTGCCGGAGTTTCAGGTTTGGCACGTGCTGTCAACGGCAGGAGTTTCCTTGCTGGCGATTGGATTCATTATGCCGGTTGTCTACCTGCTCTGGTCGCTGAAGTACGGCGAAAAAGTCGGCGACAATCCGTGGATGGCCGCTGGATTGGAATGGGAAACTTCGTCGCCGCCGCCCACTGAAAACTTTACGTATCAGCCGGTGATCAACCACGACGCCTACGAATTCGAAAACGTCAAAGAGATCAAAGAGGCCGCCGCGAAAGAAGCGGAGTTGCAAACGGCATAGAGTAGTCAGAAGTTGGGAGACGGTAGTCAATAAACAGCAGCTACCGACTGCCCCGACTACCGGCTACCGACTACTTGAGGAGAATTACTTTGTCAGACCACGCAGCACACGTTCCCGGACTGGCGCATCATTTCGTCAGCATGAAGCAGCAGAAAGAGGCCGGAACCATCGGCATGTGGCTCTTTCTGTTGACGGAAATCATGTTTTTCGGCGGATTGTTTCTGGCCTACACGATTTACCGCGCCAAATATCCGGATGGTTTTTTACAAGGCAGTCATTTGCTGAGCGTCCCGCTGGGCGGGTTGAATACTGTTGTGCTGATCGTCAGCAGTTTGACGATGGCGATGGCGGTTTATTATTCGCAGCTTGGCGAGCGCAAAAAGCTGCTTGGGTTTCTGGCGTTGACGCTGGTGCTCGGCACAGTCTTTTTGGTGGTCAAATATTTCGAATACAAAGAAAAATTCGAGCATCATCTCTTCCCGGCGCATTGGCTGTATAACCCGGCTCCTGATCATCCGCCAACGGAATATCATGCCCACGTGCAGGTATTTCTGTGGATTTATTTCATGATGACCGGGCTGCACGCATTGCACATGATTATCGGCATTGGGTTGTTGCTGGTAATTATGTATATGGCTTCCAAAGGGAAGTTTACGAAGGATTACAATTCGCCGGTAGAACTTTTTGGCTTGTACTGGCACTTCGTTGATATCGTCTGGATTTTCCTGTTCCCGCTGCTGTACTTGACGGGATTCCACGTTGGCGGCGGACACTAGATTTATTGAGAGAGGTTATCAGGAGCTTATGGCGGAACATTCTTCCGAACATCATATTGTCCCACTGAAGTATTACTTCGGCGTTTTCGGTTTGTTGATGGTGCTGACGGCATTGACGGTTTTTGTCGCTCAGTTTGACCTGGAAAAATACTGGGGACCATTGAACATTATCGTGGCAATGACAGTTGCAGTGGTCAAAGCGACTGCCGTCGTGTTGATTTTTATGCACGTGCGCTGGAGTTCGAAATTGACGCAGGTCATTATCATCGCCGGAATGTTCTGGCTGGCGATTCTGTTGATTATGACGATGGGCGATTATCTGGTTCGTGGCGGCTGGGGAGTTTTAGGGCTTCAACCGCGATGAGAACGTGTGTGTAAATTGTGAGAACGCATCCCTTCGCGCCGTCTGAGTCGGTCAACACTGACTTAGACGGCGCTTTTGTTTTTGCACGATGACTACTTTGCAAGGAACTTTGCTGTTTGGATCAGCCATGGTCGCCGGAGCGATTAATTCGGTTGCCGGCGGAGGAACGCTGGTCAGCTTTCCGACGCTGGTCTGGACTGGCGTGCCGCCGATCATCGCTAATGCGACCAATACGTTGGCGATGACTCCGGGAGCTGCCAGCAGCTCGATTGGGTATCGCCGCGAACTGGCAAATGTCCCGCGCAAATATCTGGTGCTTCTTATCCCCAGCTTGATTGGCAGTCTGGTCGGAGGCTATCTGTTGAAAATAACTCCGCCAGGGGTTTTTGCCGAGTTGGTGCCTTACCTGATTCTGTTTGCCACAGTCCTTTTCACGTTGCAGGGGCAGGTGCGGCGCTGGCTGAATGGCGGCGATAGTAGCGAAGAGGAAGCAACGACCGGTTGGTTGATCGGCGCTTGTTGTTATCAGTTCGGCGTTGCGGTTTATGGCGGCTATTTCGGTGCAGGCATAGGAATTTTGATGCTGGCCGCTTTGGGGATGCTGGGAATGCACGACATTCACCAGATGAACGGCCTGAAAAACATTTTTGGCGCATTAACCAATGGAGCCGCTGCTGTTTATTTCGTGTTTGTGGGGTTGATCAACTGGCCTGCCGCCTTGCTGATGTCCGTTGGCGCAATTGCTGGCGGATACGGTGGCGCTGGTATTGCGCGTCGTCTGGGGCAGAAAACTATTCGCCGTCTGGTGATTGCAATTGGGTTTGGGATGGCAATTTCTCTGTTTTTCAAAAGATAAGCTGGGTACGCATCGCTTCCAGCGTGCGGTTTCGGCAAGACGCCCAGTGAAGATAACGGGACGAATCCACAAGACCGCGAGCCGGAGGCATCGCGTACCCAGGGCTTATGGCAATCTTCGCAATCATAGCAATGTATGCAAGCTTCCTGCTGGTTGGCTGGCTGGCTGCGCGCAAAGTCAAAGAAGGCACGCCTGCTGATTTGCTTCTTGCTGGCCGTTCGATGCCGGTTTGGATTGCCACGCTGACGATGACGGCGACCTGGGTGGATGGCGGGTATTTGCTGGGAACCGCCGAAGGCGCATACAAATCGTCGCTTTCATTGGGAATCCAAGGGGGATTGTGTTTCGGCATCAGCCTGATTCTGGGCGGACTGTTTTTCGCCAAGCGAATGCGCCAACTGGAATTCACGACGCTGATTGATCCGTTTGAATCACGTTTCGGAAAACACTGGGCCGCGGTTCTATTTGTCCCAGCAATGCTCGGCGAAGTGTTTTGGAGTGCTGAATTGCTGGCAGCCATCGGTTCAACCTTTGGCGTGCTGTTACAGATGAAGCTGGCGACGGCGATTTTATTGTCGGCGATTGTCGTCATCGCTTACACGATGGTTGGTGGAATGTGGTCTGTGGCGTACACCGACGCCTTTCAGCTTGGCCTAGTCGTGCTTGGATTGATTGTCGCCATGCCTTTCGTTTTTGCTGCTGCCGGAGGGCTGGACGCAAGTTGGACGCATTACCTGACGGCCCGCGCAGAACGCGGAACCTTCTTTCCGCCGCTTCAGCCGCACGGCGAGTTTTGGACTTCGCAATCAATCATTGGCTGGTGGGATGTCAGCCTGATGCTGGTGCTGGGCGGCATTCCGTGGAACTGTTATTTTCAGCGCGTGCTTTCCTGCCAGACGCCGCGCAAAGCCCAATTGCATTCGCTGTTTGCCGGAGTGCTGACGATACTGTTGACCATTCCGCCGCTATTACTTGGCGTCGCGGCGTTCAAATACAACTGGCCCAGCGAAGTGCTGGCGCAACTGCAAGCGAACCCGTCTGAAACGTTGCCAATGTTGCTGAAATACGTTGTGCCGCCTGCTGTCGCGCTGCTGGGCTTTGGAGCGATTATCGGCGCGGTGACTTCCAGCTTTAGTTCGTCAATCCTTTCGGCGGCTTCGATGGTCAGTTGGAACTGCTGTTACCGCTTGTTGTGGCCTCAGCTTTCGGTCACACAGATGAAGCGAATCATTCGAATTTCGATTGTGCTGCTTGGCGCGGCGGCTGTGGTGATGGCGCTGAAAGTCCAAAGCGTTCAGGCGTTGTGGTTTTTTACCAGCGACCTGATCTTCGTTTTGCTGTTTCCCCAGTTGGTGTTTGCCTTGTTCGACCCAAAAGCGAACCGGATTGGGTCCATTGTGGCGTTTTCGGTTTCCCTGGTATTGCGCCTGGGCGGAGGCGAACCGTTATTCAACATACCCCATTTCATTCCGTATCCCGAAATTTTCACCAGCAATCCGGCAAGCTGGTATGACGCCAGCGGCACGTTGCTGTTTCCCTTCAAAACGCTGGCAGCGTCAGTCGGCTGTGTTCTTTTGCCTGTTGTGTCCCGGCTGACTGCGAAATGGGATTCGCCGCTTACGCTGCGAAAAGTTCAAGAAGCTTCGTAACTCCAGAAAAGAACATCGTGAAGCAAAAACTCTTAGCTTGGCTGGTTCACCTTTACACCGCTTCGGGGTTGATTGCCGCCGCCGGGATGGCATTTTTTATCGTTCGTGGCGATGCGGAAGCTTTTCGATGGGTGATTGCGCTGATGGTGCTTGCCACATTCATTGACGCGACGGATGGAATGCTGGCCAGGCGCTGGAAGGTGAAAGAGGTTTTGCCTGGGTTCGACGGGCGCAGACTGGACGACATCGTAGATTTTCAAACCTACACCTCGCTGCCGCTGCTGTTTATCTGGCGCGCAGGCATTTTGCCCGAAAGCTGGAGCTGGTTTTTGCTTTTGCCGCTATTGGCCAGCGCCTACGGCTTTTCGCAAGCCGATATAAAAACTGAAGATCATTACTTTTTGGGCTTTCCATCGTACTGGAACGTCGTGGCGATTTATCTGTACTGGCTGCAACCGCCGGTTTGGATTTCGCTGGTAGCAATTGGCGCGTTGTCGCTGCTGACGTTTGTGCCGTCGCTGTACCTGTACACGTCTTACAAAGGGCCGTTTAGCCGGTTGACCAATTGGCTGTTATTGATTTGGACAGTGTTGCTGGTTTTGATTCTGGCGCAGGTTTTCGACAGTCCGAAGCCAATGATGTGGCTGTCGCTGGCCTTTCCCGTTTATTACTTCACCTTGTCGTGGTGGATCACGTTAAGGCGATGGTTCAGGTAACGCTGTAGCGCCAACTGCATTCGGCGCTACGGCGATCAAACATCGTTTTCTTCCCGATAAGCCTTTAGCTTGTTGTGAAGCGTTTTCAGGCTGATGTTCAGCAAATCCGCCGCGCGGGTTTTGTTGTTGTTTGTGCGGATCAGCGTTTTCAGGATCAGTTGGCGCTCGGCTTCATCCAGCGTGATGGGCACCGGCAGTGTGATCGAATCTTCGTTTTTGTAAGTTCTGCCTTCGGACATCTGCGGCGACAAGTGCTGCTTTTCGATCTTCTGGCCATCGCAAACGATGATGGCGTGTTCAACCACGTTTCGCAGTTCGCGAACGTTGCCGGGCCAGGGATGCCGCGTGAAAATCTCCAGCACTTCCGGCGATACCAGTTTCGCTGGACGGTTATGGCGATTGCTGAGTTCTTTGATCATGTATTCCGTCAGCAGCGGAATGTCTTCGCGGCGTTCGCGCAGTGGCGGCAGTTTGATGTGAATGACGTTCAGGCGATAAAGCAGGTCTTCGCGCATTTCACCGCGCCGGACAGCTTCGTGCGGGTCTTTGTTCGTTGCCGCTAGCACGCGAACATCAACCGGAACTTCCTTGGCGCTGCCCAGCCGCCGGACCTTTCTTTCTTCCAAAACGCGCAAGAGCTTGGCTTGTAACATGGCTGGCATCTCAGCGATTTCATCCAAAAATAGCGTGCCGGTGTTGGCCAATTCAAAACAGCCTTCACGTTTGGCGATTGCGCCGGTGAACGCGCCGCGTTCGTGCCCGAACAGTTCCGATTCCATCAAGGATTCGGGAATCGCCGAACAGTTGATGCCCACAAACGGCCGCGAAGCGCGCGGGCTGAGCTGATGAATGCTTTGGGCAACGACTTCTTTTCCGGTTCCGGATTCGCCCGTGATTAAAACCGAAACGGCGGAACTGGCGACCTGTTCGATGGTCGTGTAAATCTGCCGCATGACTTGCGAATTGCCAACCAGCTTGCCGAAAACGCCATATTCGCCAAGTTGGCGACGCAGCCGGGTGTTTTCCAACCGCGAAGCTGCCTGTTCGATGGCACGTTGCAGCACCACGTTCAACTGGCGTGTGTTGATCGGTTTTTCAAAGTAATAAAACGCGCCTTCTTCTTTCACGGCGCGAACGGCGTCTTCTATGCTGCCCTGGCCGGTCAACAGGATGACGGCTGTTTCCGGAAATTCTTCCCGCAACCGGTTCAGCAAGCCGAAGCCGTCCAGCCTGGGCATAAACACGTCGGTTACGACTGCCGTCGGGTGAAAATCGGCGGCAATTTCCAGCGCTTCCAATCCATCGCCTGCGGTCTGCGTTTCGTAGCCCCAGACCGAGATAATCTCGCTCAGGCCGACGCGCGCGGCTTGTTCATCGTCAACAATCAGTATTCTTGCTCTATCCATCATATGTCGCGAGTGTAGCAAGCAGACATCGGCTTGCCAATAAAAGTCAGAAATTACTTGAGTTGATTCTTGTGAATCCGGCAGGTCTTGCGCATACTTGCCTCCGCTTGCAGTTCAAAAGCAATCAACCAACCCTTTACCAATTTTTCGGAGGTGACATATGTACGCCGTTTCGAGTGAGGAGCGCACTTGGGGAATGTTGTCGCATCTGTTGGCGTTGTCGGGGTTCATCGGAGTTCCATTCGGAAACATCCTGGCGCCATTGATTATCTGGCTGGTGAAAAAAGACCAGTCTCAGTTTGTCGCTGATCAAGCCAAAGAATCGTTAAACTTTCAAATCTCGCTGATCATCTATGCCATCGTCAGCGGTATCTTAGTTCTTGTGTTAATCGGATTTGTGTTGTTGGGCGTGATTTTCATCGGCGGAATCGTCCTGACGATTATCGCCACCATGAAAGCCAATAACGGAGAGCATTATCGCTATCCGTTCACGATTCGCCTAATCCATTAACGCTCAGTTCGCAAAAAAATCAAAAACCCAAAAAGGCGAGGGAAGCTTTACAGCAACCCTCGCTCTTTCACTTCCAGGTATTTGTTGACCAGTTGAAACGACAACTGGCCTGCCTGAACGTCCAGCACCAATCCGCCCAGTTCTGTAATTCTGGCCAACGCTTCTTCGCGCTGCTGAAGCAATTCTTCAGCGACGCTTTGTTTATAAACGTCCGCAACCGCTTTGGGCTCTGCGGCGACCAGTGCCCGCAAATCGTTGTCGCCGATGGTGACGATAAGTGGCAGGTGGCGCGGCAACAAAGCCGCCGTGTACGCCAGCAATTCCGCCGAAGCATCACGATCCACCAGATCCGTCAAAATCACTACAAGCGACCGCCGCTTGCAGTTTTGCGACAGGTACTGGAACGCGCGCGCGTAAGAAGGCTCGATCATTTGCGCTTTGACGTTGTACAGCGCTTCGGTCATGGACGCCAACTGGCTGTGTCCGCGTTGCGGGGCCAGATAGCTGACAACCTGCCGATTGAACACCAACAACCCAATGTTGTCGCCGCCGCTGGTTGCCACATAACCAATCGCCAGCGCCGCATTGATTGCGTGATCCAGTTTCGACAAATGCTCGATGCGCGAAGTCATCAAGCGCCCGGCGTCAATCATCACCACAATGTTCTGGTTGCGTTCAATCTGATATTGCCGCGTCGTCAATTTTCCGCGCCGTGCCGTCGCCGTCCAGGAAATGTGTCGAAGCTCATCGCCGAGCACGTAATCGCGCAAGCTTTCAAACTCGCGTCCTTGCCCGCGCAACCGCGTTCGCCTAAGTCCTGCCATCAATTGCCGATTGCGTTGGGCGAACAGTTCGTAGCGTTTGGCTTCGTTGATGTTCGGATAAACTTTGACGCTTTCCGCCGCCGCGATGCTGATCTGTTTGATGACCAAGCCCAGACGTGACCGCCAGCGCAGCGCCACATTTCCAAAACGATAATCTCCGCGCGATGCCGCATAAAGCTTGTAGCCAACAATTGCGACCGCTTCGTGGCTGCGCTGGCGGCGCGTTTTGGCGGTCAACGATCTGTTGCCGCGCAGTTCCAGTTCAGGCGGATATTCGTCTTTGACCGTGAAAACCGGCGCGCGCGAACGGCGTCTGGCCAGTTTGACCGTGATGTGAAGCTGAACCTCGTTCTCTTCGCCAATCATAAAGCGGCGGGGCATGACGCGGCGCACTTCAATCTGAGACTCTTTCTCCGTCAGCTTGTATTCAAGAAACGCCAGCGCCAGCAAGAATAGATCGTACCCAAGCAATCCCCATTTCAAAGTTGTTTGCGAAGCGAAGGTTGTCCACACCGCGATAAGCGGTAACACTCCCAGCGCAAACAAAATGAAAAACCGCTTTGTGAAGATCATCTGGGGATTTCTACAGAAGTGATGATTTCATCAAGAATCGCTTCTTCAGTGACGCCTTCGATTTCGGCTTCTGATCTGAGCAGGATGCGATGGCGAAGCGCAGGATGAACCACGTCGCGCACGTCGTCCGGCGTAACGAATTCGCGGTCGCGCATCGCTGCCAGGGCTTTGCTGGCCAGCAGCAGCGCAACCGAAGCGCGTGGGCTGGCGCCCCACAACAGGCTGGGATGTTCGCGTGTGCGGCGAACCAGATTGACAATGTACGTTTGCACGCTGGGTTCGACGTTGATGCGTCGAACTTCGGCGCGGCACTGTGGAATCACCGCCGAATCGTCCATCACCACCAGCGGCACATTTTCCAGCTTGCGCGCGTTAAAGCCCGCTTGCCAGTTCGCGACGATTTGCAATTCGTCTTCGGCGTTGGGATAGGAAATCAGGATCTTGAACAGAAAGCGGTCAAGCTG
>CAYLJQ010000017.1:0-27837 GCA_964383955.1 uncultured Heliomicrobium sp.
CTTTCGATCACCTATCCTTACAAGCAAAACCGAAATTACGACGACACTGTCAAATTTTTGACCATTGTCGCCGGGATGATTTCGCAAAGCCTGAAGCTGTCGCAGATGGTTGAGCAGGAAAAAGCCCAGTTGGTTGATGAAAACGCTCATCTGAAACGTGAGCTTCAGCAAAAGTACGACTTTCGCAATATCGTAGGCACCAGCAAGGAAATGCGCGAAATTTATGAACAGGTCGCGCAGGTGGCTCACACCAACACAACGGTTTTGATTCGCGGCGAATCCGGCACGGGCAAAGAACTGGTGGCCCACGCGATTCACTACAACAGCCCGCGCGCGGCCAAACCTTTTGTCAAAGTGAATTGCGCCGCTTTGCCTGAAAGCTTGATTGAAGCCGAACTGTTTGGACACGAAAAAGGAGCGTTTACCGGCGCCATCGCCCGCAAACGCGGGCGCTTCGAGCTGGCCGAAGGCGGCACTTTGTTCCTGGATGAAATCGGCGATTTGTCCCCGGCAATGCAGGTTAAATTGCTGCGCGTATTGCAGGAACGTGAATTCGAGCGCGTCGGCGGAACAGAAACCATCAAGGTCAATGTCCGACTGATTGCCGCCACAAACGTTGATTTGGAAACGGCTGTTTCCGACGGACGGTTTCGCTCGGATTTGTATTACCGGTTGAATGTTTTTTCGATTTACCTGCCGCCGTTGCGCGAACGCAAAACCGACATTTTGCTGCTGGCTGACCATTTTCTAGAAAAATACGCCCGCCAAAGCGGCAAGCGTATCCGGCGCATTTCGACGCCTGCGATTGACATGCTGATGAGCTATCACTGGCCTGGAAATGTGCGCGAACTGGAAAATGTGATTGAACGCGCCACGCTGGTTTGCGATGGCAATGTTGTTCACGGATTCCACATGCCGCCTTCGCTGCAAACCGCGGAAGGTTCCGGCACGGTCACAAAAGTCGGCTTAGACCTGGCTGTTGGCGCTTTTGAAAAAGAATTGATCCAGGATGCACTGAAAACTGCCCGCGGTAATCGCGCCCGCGCGGCTCGCATGCTGGACACAACTGAAAGGATTTTGGGCTACAAAGTCAAAAAGTACGAAATTGACTGCAACCGGTTCAAAGGCTGAGCCGACAGAGCGACAATTTCGTCCCTCTCTCTCTACTAACCGACATTTTTGAAAGAACCGTCAAACTTGGCATGCGAAGAGACATCCGATTACACGCAATGGAATCTAGCACTTAGTGAGCTTCGGCCAATTTTGTCAGACGCTGGCAAGCCAGTTGCTTTATAGAGTGACTGAAATCCTAATCTCTATACAACCTAGGAATCATTTGCGTTTCATCGGGCGAGCAAAAATGAAAGTTTTGTTCGCTATCAAATCCACTTACAGGAGAATCTATGAGCACGACAGGAAATCAGGGGCGCCTGTGGGCAATTGCTGAGGTCAGCAAACGCACGCCGCGCACAATTGGCAATGGGCTGAAAGCTTCAGAGTATTTCGGATGCAATACTTTCAGTCAGAAGGTGATGGCAGAAAAACTGCCAAAGGCTGTTTACAAGTCGCTGGTGAAAACGATCCATGGCGGCCACAAGCTGGATCAATCCATCGCGGCATCCGTCGCACACGCCGTTAAAGAATGGGCGATTGAAAAAGGCGCAACCCATTACACACATTGGTTTCAACCCAACACAGGCATCACTGCCGAAAAACATGACACATTTTTGACGATTGACAGTGACGGCGCGGCAATTGAGCGTTTCGATGCCAGCCAGTTGATTCAGAGCGAACCGGACGCCTCCAGCTTTCCGTCGGGCGGTTTGCGCGCCACTTTTGAAGCGCGCGGATATACGGCCTGGGATCCTTCGACGCCGATTTTCATCATGGAAGGCGCGAATGGCAAAACTCTGTGCATTCCATCGGTTTTCATTTCATATCACGGCCAGGTGTTGGACAAGAAAACGCCGCTACTCCGCTCAGATGAGTACCTGAACCAAAATGCGCAAAAAATATTGAAGCTTTTCAGCAACACCGCCACACGCGTGTTTTCGACTCTGGGACCGGAACAGGAATACTTTCTGATTGACGAAGCGTTTTACACATTGCGTCCCGATTTGATCGCCACAGGCCGCACGCTGATTGGCGCGAAACCACCCAAAGGTCAGGAACTGGAAGATCAGTATTTCGGTTCAATCAAGGCTCGCATTTTGGCGTTCATGCAGGAATTCGAGCACGAATTGTTCAAGCTGGGCATTCCTGTCAAAACGCGTCACAACGAAGTTGCGCCTGCGCAGTTCGAATCCGCGCCTTTGTTCGAATCGGTCAGTGTTGCCACCGATCACAATCAATTGACGATGGAAATGCTGCGCCAGGTGGCCAAGCGACACAATCTGGCTTTCCTGATTCACGAAAAACCCTTCGCAGGAATCAATGGCAGCGGCAAACACAACAATTGGTCAATGGCGACCAACGAAGGCGAAAACCTGCTGGAGCCGGGAGCCACGCCGGAAAAAAATCTGCAATTCCTGGTGTTCCTGCTGGCCACGATGAAAGCCGTTTACAAACATCAGGGCGCATTGCGAGCGGCGATCGCCGGATCAGGCAACGATCATCGGTTGGGCGCGAACGAAGCTCCGCCAGCCATCATTTCAGTCTTTCTGGGCGACGCGCTGACCAAGATTCTGGACGCGATTGAAGCGGGTAAGTTGAAAGGTTCAACTTCGACCAAACAAGTCATCTCCATGGGCTTATCGAAGTTGCCTGAAATTGCCAAGGACAACACGGACCGAAACCGCACTTCGCCATTTGCCTTCACCGGCAACAAGTTCGAGTTCCGCGCTGTTGCATCGTCGGCGTCGACCGCAACTCCGATGGCGACGCTGAATGCTGCCGTCGGTGAATCGCTGGCCGACATGGCGGCTCGCCTGGAAGCTTCGCTGAAAAAGACCAAAGACTTCGACAAAGCCGTGATTGACGTCATCCGGGAATACGTCATTGAAACCAAAAACATCCGCTTTGAAGGCAACGGCTATTCCGACGAATGGCGCGACGAAGCGGCCAAACGCGGGTTGTTGAATCTGGCCAAAACGCCGGAATCACTTGCTCAATTGAAGTCCAAGGATGTCAAAGCGCTGTTCACCAAGTCTGGCGTGTACAAAGCCGACGAACTGGAATCACGCTATCACCTGGAACTGGAACGCTACATCAAAGACCTGGAAATCGAAGTCGCCGCGTTAAAAGAAATCGCTTCGACATCGGTGCTTCCGGCAGCGTTCAATCATCAGGCTCAAATTGCTGGATCAGTTGCGGCGCTGGCCGCCGCAGGCATCAGCGGCAATTCGCTTTCGGCACAAAAAGCCCAGGTCGAATCCTTCGCCGATTTGATTGCCGGCCTGACATCAGCGCTCGGCGAACTGGATCACGCAGCCGAAAAAGCTGAAACCGATAACCTGGAAAAGAAAGCTTCGGCATTTGCCCACGGCGTTTCGGAAGCGATGGCCGCTGTCCGCGAAGCCTGCGACAAACTGGAGCTGAGCATTGACGACGGGCTATGGCCGCTGCCGAAGTACCGCGAAATGCTTTTCCTGTACTAAGAAAAATCCCAAGTCCGATATCCAGTTTATGTTCAACTGGATATCGAGACTTGACCAGTAGGAATGAAAGTTATGCCTGCTTCTCGAAACGACAAACCAAGCGAAATGATGAGTTTTCTGCTGCATCTGCGCGAGCGATTTGACTCTGAAGAAGAGTTCAAAACCTTTGTGCTGGAAGACCTCAGGAAGTTCATCGGAGATTTGCGCTTATTGGATATCGAGCTGACTTTGCGCCCGAATTATGGCGGGCAGCCGGTTTCGCACCACAGCGCGACGCGAAAGCTGGCCAGACATTAACCTGATTTTTTTGCCAATCAACTCTCCTTTTCAGTTTGAATGCTGAAGCCTTCCAGCTTCAGCATTTTTTTCTCAGTTTACTTGCCTCAAAAAATTTAGTTGCTAAGATGAAACTTCCCGTTTTACACACCGTACAGAGCAACTGAGGTCAACCACTATGTTTCGACATCTCTCACTGATCTTCAGAAATAGCCTTCGCAATCGCCGCCGCTCTCTGCTGACAATCATCAGTATCGCAGTTTCACTGTGCTTGCTGGGATTGCTGGTGGCCATTTACAGGGCGTTTTTCTTTTCCGATCCCACCCCGGATCAGGCGCTTCGGCTGGTCACACGCCACAGAGTTTCGCTGGCCAACCCCTTGCCTGCTTCCTATGAAGCGAGGATCAAACAAGTGCCGGGTGTTAAAGAGGTGATGATCTTTCAGTGGTTTGGCGGCACATACAAAGACAACCGCGATTCCGCCAATATGTTCGCTCGCTTCGGGGTGGAGGCGGAAAAGTTCGGCGTTCTCAATCCGGAGTACAAACTTTCAGAGGGCGAGCGGGAAGCCTTCATTCGAGAGCCTGCGGCTTGCATCGTTGGGCGAAAGACGGCTGCGCGCCACAACCTGAAAATCGGCGACCGCATCACGATTCTGGGAGACATTTATCCCGTCAACCTGGAACTTGTCCTGCGCGGAATCTTTTCCGGCCCACAAGACAATGAAAGCCTGATTTTCCACTACAAGTATCTGAATGAACTTTTAAGCGGCGATATGCGCGACACAGTCGGCACGTTCAACATCCGGATGGAACGTCCGGAAGATGCCAACACCATCTCGAAAGCCGTGGACGATCTGTTCCGAAACTCTCCGGCACAAACCAAAACAGAAACCGAACAGGCTTTCGGCCTGAGCTTTCTTTCCTTTCTGGGCGACGTAAAGTTGATCCTGCTTTCGATTTGCGCCGCCGTCACATTCACCATCCTGCTGGTTTCGGGCAACACCATGGCCATGTCCGTGCGCGAACGCGTCCGCGAAGTCGGTGTGCTGAAAACGCTCGGGTTTACCAATGGCGCAGTCTTGTGGCTGCTGGTGGGCGAAGCCGTCATAATCGCGTTAATCGGTGGCGCTCTTGGCGTCGCGCTGGCCAGCGGGCTCTGCGCCATGATCCGCACGCTTCCGTCCATGTTTGCCGATCTCAGCCAATTGCGCGTGACGGGTTCGGTCGCAGCAATCTGTTTATTGGTGGCGGGAATGATTGGCCTTGTCAGCTCCTTTATTCCGGCTTGGGGAGCGTCCAGGCTTCCGATTATTGACGCGCTGAAATTCAACGACTGAGTTCACCATGAAAATTCCGATCTCCTACAACATCCGCAATCTGATTGCGCGCCGCACAACCACAATCATGACGGCGCTGGGCATTGCGCTGACGGTCGCCGTCTTGCTGAGCGTCTTTGCCCTGGTCGAAGGTTTGCGAACTTCGCTGGCTTCGACCGGCGATCCATTGAATTTGATGGTTACGCGCAAAGGCTCGACAGCGGAGTTGAATTCTTCAATGACGCCGGAGCAGTTTCAGGTCATCAAGGTCAAACCCGGAATCGCCAAACTCCCCAACGGGGAACCGATGGCTTCGTTGGAATTGGTGACGGTGATCGTGCTGGAAAGCCCAAACAATCCCTCCGGCATTAACATCACCATGCGTGGATTGACACAAACCGGCATCGCCATGCGCGAAAGCGTAAAAATCACGGAAGGCCGTGTTTTTCAGCCTGGAAAACGCGAAATTGTCGTTGGAAAAGGCGTCGCCAAACGCCATTCAACAGCGCGGGTTGGTTCGAAAATTGACCTTGGTCGGGGCCAGTGGGAAATCGTAGGCATTATGGATGGCGGGCGTTCCGCCGCGAATAGCGAAATCTTCTGCGATTTGGCTCAGATCGCGGCAGATCAAAATCGTGAAGCCGGATTAAGCTCCGTATTGCTACGCACAACCGACGAAGTTTCCAAACAGGCGCTGATCAATGATTTGACCAGTGACCGCCGCCTGAACGTGGACGCTGTTTCCGAACGAGCCTACTATGAATCCCAAACCAGCGCCGCTGCTCCCATTCAGTTTTTGGGAATTTTTGTCGCCATCATCATGTCCATCGGTTCCAGCTTCGCGGCGATGAATACAATGTATGCTGCCGTGGCGCGGCGCGGCCCCGAAATCGGCACACTGCGGGTTTTGGGCTTTTCCAAACCCGGCATTCTGGCCAGCTTTATGATTGAGTCGCTGCTGTTAAGTCTGTTTGGAGGCATTGTCGGCTGTTTGCTGGTTCTGCCACTGAACAATTTCACGACCGGCGTTGGAAGCTTCGTCACCTTCAGCGAAATCACTTTTGAGTTCCACATCACACCTGGAATTATGCTGTCAGGGATCATCTTCGCACTGATTATGGGGGTTATCGGCGGACTCTTCCCTGCCGCGTCAGCAGCGAGGAAACAGATTTTGACGGCGTTGAAACAGAACTGAGGAGAGCATGCAACCAGACCTGAACAGTTTGCGAATAGACAAATCGCTGAAAAACGGTCCGCAGACCAGCGGTGGAAGCTGTTTGGCGCGTTGGTCGAAGTGGTGGATTTTGGGTGGCATCGCGCTGTTTCTGCTGCTAGGCGCCGCGCGGTTTGTCTACAATTGGCTGAATACCGCAACCGAAGTTGAAGTCGTGCGGGTTAGCGCTGCTTCTGGCGGAACAGCTAGTACGCCTGTTGGCGAAGTATTGCTCAGCGCCACCGGCTACATCGTGGCGCATCACAAAATCCAGGTGGCTTCAAAAGTGGTCGGCAAAGTCGCCTGGATTGGCGTCGAAAAAGGCGACCGTGTGCAGCAGGGGCAAGTTATCACACGACTGGAAGACGACGAATACCGAGCGCAGCTTCAACAGGCGCAAGGACAACTGGTTTCGCTTGAAGCCCGGTTGCAGGAATTGCAAAACGGTTCCCGCCCCGAAGAAGTGGAAGTCGCCCGCGCTAATTGGGAACGAGAAAAAGCAACCCTGGTGAACGCCAAAATCAGCCTGGATCGAACCGCCAAGTTGTTAAAAGATCAGGTGCTTTCGCAACAAACCTACGACGACGCCAAGGCGCGCTACGACGTGCAGGCGGCGCAAGTCGCTTCGCTGGAACGGACTTACCAGTTGGTGAAGATCGGCCCGCGACAGGAGTTAAGCGCACAGGTGCGCGGTCAAATCCAGCAAGCGCGCGGAGCAGTCGCGTTTGCTGAAACGCAGCTTGCCAACACCATCATTCGCGCGCCGATCACCGGCACGATTCTGGAACGCGTTGTGGAAAAAGGTGAATTTGTCACCACAGGCTTTGTTGGTGATCAAGGAGCTAAAGGCTACGTTGTTTCGATGGCTGACCTGGACGATCTGCAAGTGGAACTGGACATTGATCAGAGAGACTTTGCTCGGTTGGCATCGAAACAACGCGGCGTTTTGCGGACTGATGCTTACCGCGACCGCACGTATCAAGGTTACATTGAAGAAATCTCGCCCGAAGCCAATCGCCAAAAAGCCACCGTGCAGGTCAAAGTCAAAGTGCTGAATCCGGATGAATACTTGCGACCGGACATGAACGCTTCCGTGGATTTCGTTGCTGAAGCCAAACCCGGCGCGACGACATCAACCGATGCAAGTGGTGGAAGCCGCACAATCTATGTTCCAGCTTCGGCGGTGCGCGATGGAGCAGTTTTCGTCAACTTAAACGGCAAAGCCGTCAAACGCACGGTCAAAACCGGCGGCACGACTTCGCAAGGCGTGCGCATTGACGAAGGTTTGATCGGCGGCGAAGACGTAATTATCAACCCTCCGTCGGGTTTGAAAGACGGGGACAAAGTGAGGACAAAATCGTGAGCGACGTTGTGATTCAAGCTGAAAATCTGACCAAAGAATACGTACGCGACGAATTTCATGTCGTGGCACTGGACGACGCAAACCTGCAAGTTCATCAAGGCGAGTTCATCGCGTTGATGGGTCCATCCGGTTCCGGCAAATCAACCTTGCTTCATCTGATGGCAGCGATGGACCGGCCCAGCAAAGGCAAGATTTCTGTCTTTGGCCAGAACCTTCAAGGGCTGAGCGATGCCGAAATCGCGCGCTGGCGCAACACGCACATCGGCTTTGTCTTTCAGTCGTTCAACTTGATTCCTGTGCTGACGGCAATGGAAAACGTCGAATTGCCGTTAAAGCTGACCAAACTGAACAAACAGCAGCGCCGCGAACAGGCTAAACGCGCGTTGGAACTGGTCGGATTGGGCGAGCGGTTAAATCACACGCCTCGCCAGCTTTCGGGCGGACAGGAACAGCGCGTGGCAATCGCGCGCGCCATCGTCACAGACCCGGACGTGATTCTGGCTGACGAACCGACTGGAAACCTGGACGCCAATTCCGCCCGCGAAGTGCTGACGCTGCTGGGAAGGCTAAACAAGGAATTCAACAAAACCTTGATTATGGTGACGCACGATCCTGGCGCGGCAAAAACCGCTTCCAAAATTCGCTATCTGGAAAAAGGAAAATTGCTGCCGGAAGGGCAAAAGCCGGAAGAGTATTGATCGGTCGCACCATCAAAAGCCGCATCAGGCCAAAAATGTGGGATGGGGAATCTGAAATCAGATCTGCCCATCCCACATTTTTTGTGGGTCGCATCGCCCAAACCGTTCAAATACTTGCAACTCGCGCTGGATTCGGGACGTTTTCAATTTTCGGCTTGGCGCACCTACAATACCCAGGCAAAGCAATTCACAATATGAACGTTCCTGCCCAGGGAACTCACTTGATCGAAGGTGTCTCAGGCTTATGAGGTTTGTGGAATCCATCCTACTCGCTCTTTCTTCGCTGCGGGCGCACAAGTTGCGGTCGTTTTTGACCTTGCTTGGCGTAATTTTCGGCGTCATGACCGTGGTTGCCGTCGCGGCTGTCATTGAAGGCTTTTTCCGTTATGTGGATCGCACCGTCACAGCGGATTTGGGTGCGAACACTGTGTTGCTGGACAAATACGGCATCATCACCAGTTTTGAAGACTGGATTAACGCCAATCGCCGCAATAAGGATTTGACGCTGTCGGACACTGAATATTTGCGCGAACGAATGACGCTGGCGCAATACGTTGGCGCACAAAGCTTTTCCAACGCCGAAGTTCGCTCCGCCGATCAGAAGATGACCAATGTGAACATCAAAGGCAACACGCCGAATATGGTTTACATTGATTCCTCGCAACCCGACCTGGGCCGCTACATCAACGACACAGACAACGAACGCCGCCGTAACGTCGCGATGATCGGCGTGGAAGTCGCTGACAAGCTTTTTAATCAGCGCGAAGTGGTGGGCCGCGAGTTCAAGATCAACGGATTGCCGTTTGAGATCATCGGCGTCGCCAAAGAACGTGGCACGTCCTTCGGTCAATCCCAGGACGATTTCGTCGTCATTCCGCTTTCCACGCATCAAAAAATGTTTGGCTCGCGTTCCAGCCTGACGATTTCGGTCAAAGGCTACGAAACCGCTAATTTGCAGGACGTGCAGGATCAGGTTCGTATGCTGATGCGCGCCCGCCACCGATTGAATTACAACGATAAAGACACCTTTGGCTTTGTTACGGCAGATGCCATCAACAACTTTGTTCAAGCGCTGTTCGGCATTATCGCGGCTGTGGCCTTGGGTGTGACTTCGATTTCGCTGGTGGTCGGCGGTATCGTCATTATGAACATCATGCTGGTGACTGTGACCGAGCGAACGCGCGAAATCGGCATTCGTAAATCCCTGGGCGCTCGGCGCAAAGACATCTTGATGCAATTCCTGATTGAATCCACGACGCTGTCGCTGGTGGGCGGCTTGATTGGGTTGGGGCTGGCATACGGCATTTCCAAACTGCTGGTGAAGTTTTCACCGATTCCGGCGGAGTTGCCGATCTGGGCAGCGTTTCTGGCCATTGGAGTTTCCAGTGGCGTCGGCATCATCTTTGGCCTGTATCCGGCGTGGAAAGCAGCAAAGCTGGATCCAATTGTGGCGCTGAGAGCGGAGTAAGAAATATGTTGAAGCAACAAGCTAAAGAACTTTTTTCGCAAGCCATGGTGACGCTTTGGTCGCACAAGTTCCGGTCGTTTTTGACCGTTCTAGGTGTGGTCATTGGAACCGCAACGGTCATTGGAGTCGCTTCACTGGCCAGCGGGCTGGAAGCCGGTTTCAAAGAACAGATTGAACAATTCGGAACCAATGTCGCGTTCGTCAGCCGTCTGGGAGGCGGACCACGTCACACGGAATTCACTGAAGAAGAGCGCCAACGCAAACCGATCAGTTTGGAAGATGCGGTTGCGCTTAGCCAACTTCCCAGAGCCGCCGCCGCGTCACCGATTTTGCGTCCCCCCGGAGCGCCACCGACCGTCAAGTTCCATAACAACGAAATGAAAACGTCTCAGGTGCGCGGCGTGTGGGCGGCGTATGCCTACACGCGCGAAGTGGCCATCACAAGCGGGCGCTTTTTCAATGACACCGAAGATCAGCACAGCGTGGAAGTCGCCATCATCGGTTACGATGTGGCCGAACAGTTGTTGTCAGGCTACGAACCGCTAGGCAAAGAAATTCAGGTCGGCAACAAAGTGTTCCGCGTCATCGGCGTGCTGGAAAAATCCAAAAACATCCTGGGTGGCGGCGGACCAAACGCCGACCAGATGATCCTGATTCCTTACAGCGTCATGCACGCGATGTATCCGATGCAAAACGATCACTTTGTCGCCATCGGCGCGCGGCAAGGCGAACTGGACTTGCTGGTAGACGATGCGCGTGAATTGATGCGCCGCCGCCGTAATGTGCCTTATGACAAACCCGATAGCTTTGAAATCAACACGCCGAGCGGAATTCAGGAAAGTTTCGGCAAGATGCTTTCGATGGTGGCCATGATCGTCATTCCAATTGTCAGCGTAGCCTTGCTGGTCGGCGGCATCGGCGTGATGAACATCATGCTGGTCAGCGTGACAGAGCGAACCAAAGAAATCGGCGTCCGCCGCGCAATTGGCGCAACGCGCAAAGACATCATCTTTCAGTTCCTGCTGGAAGCTTGCACTTTGACCGGCATCGGCGGAGTGATCGGAATCATTGTCGGCTTTCTGATCAGCAGCCTGCTGAAACTGTTCAAATTTCCTTCGACTGTGCCGATGTTGTATGTCGGCATTGGCTTCAGTGTGTCAGTAGCAATTGGATTGATCGCCGGAATTTATCCCGCGTTCAAAGCTTCGCGGCTGGACCCGATTGAAGCGCTGCGGTACGAATAGCTCGCCGTTTGCCTGATAAGTAAAAAAAGAAACCACGGATCAACACGCATGAGCACAGATAAAACACAGATCAATTTTTAGTCTATCTATGCTCATCCGTGTGAATCGGTGTTTATCTGTGGTTTCTTGCTTCCTTCGATTTAAGACTCAGCTACAACATAAAGCCCAAGTCCCGCACTGAGAAGTTTGCGAGTTCCGGAAACAACGAATTCAACTGCGAATCCGGTGCGCCAAACCATTTCGCCAGCGTCGCGCCATACTGCGCCAGCGAAGTCGTTGGCAGCAGAATGCCTCGGCTGTCGGCAAAGGCGTTTGGGTTATAGGCGGAATCGTTTGCATTAAAGATCGGGAATTGACCGTAGACCTGCTGGCCATTGACGGCTCCGCCCGCAACTAAATAATGGCTGCCCCAGCCGTGATCCGTGCCGGTCCCGCTGGGTTGTAGCGAACGGCCGAAATCCGACAACGTAAATGTCGTTACCTGCCCCGAAACGCCCATTGCCACGGTCGAATCGTAAAACGCCTTCATGGCCTTACTAACCTGTTGCAGCAAATCCCACTGCTGATAATCCTGCCCGCTGTGCGTATCAAAGCCGCCCAAACCTGCAAAAAAGACCTGACGGCCAACGCCGGTTTGTGCACGGACGTTAATCAACTGCGCAATTGCACTGAGCTGTTTGCCAAGTGGCGTATTAGCAACAGATGGATCAAAGCCCGTGTTGCCGCCTCCAGCAGCGTTTTTCAGAATTGTGTTGAGCTGCCAGGTGTCGCTCAGCACTTTGTCCGCTGCCGCAACCAGCCGGTTGCTGTTTCCCAAGGCCATAATTTGTTTTTGCGCGTTGATACGGGAGTTGACGGCGGCTTGCGGCCAGCCATTGCTCATCGCGTACTGATCCAGGCTGTTGCCGGGTTGCAGATTGGTTGCCGGAACGCTCAATCCAGCGCAAAACAGCGCCGATCCGTTCATCGAAATCGAAGCCGGAAAGCTTGAACTGGCGTTGTTCGGTTGCGCCAAATCGGCAATGCGTCCTCCCCAGCCGCTGCTGGCGGAACTGCTGGGAACTCCGGCCTGCATCTGCACAATCTGGTCGGAGTGAGAAAACAATTGCGTCGGTAGCGGAACCGCGTTTTGCTGGTATTGCTGTTTTGTCGTCGGTTGATTCAGCAAGCCTGTGTTGGCAACAACGGCCAGCTTGCCCTGCCCGAACAACTGCTGCAATTCGGCCATTCCGTAATTCAGCGCATACTGTCTGCCGCTGACTGTCGTCACCGGCAGCAGCTTGTTCCCACTGAGCGCCAACCCGCCGCGCGCGCTGGCGTAAGCCGGATATTCGCTGGCGGTCATCGGAATCACTGTGTTATGCCCGTCGTTGCCGCCAAACAGGAAAATGCAAACCAGCGCTTTGTAATCCTGCATGCCAGCCGCTTCGGCCAGATTGAATTGCCCAAGCGCAGTCAATAACCCCGCGCTGCCTGTCAGCTTCAAAAAGTTACGTCGTGAAAAATTTTGTGTCTTCATTGATTCCTCCCCTTATCGCACCACCATGTATTCACTGGACATTGCCGTGATGTAGAGCACGGTCAATGCACGCATCTTGGCATCGGCTCCGGCGGCGGCCTGTTCCTGCAACGCCGTCGTCAGGCTTTGCCGCATCCCGGCGGACATGCGTCCATACAGCAACAGGTTATCCACCGCGTTGATGCAGGCTGCGTGATTGCTGCCCAGATTGAAGAGCCACTGCAAATCCCAAATTCCCGTCTGGTAATAATTCATGTAATTCCAGAGGAAATTGCCGTCGTTGACCAGTTCGCCAGGCCCGTGAATTTGGAATTCGGGACCGAACAAAGGCGGCGACTGTTTGGGAATGCGGAAGCTTGGCGAGTAATGCCCAAAGACAGAAGGCGAATTCATAAAGCTTTCGGCCATGTTGTCGTACACATAAGTGATCTGGTTCGGCTGCGCGATGGTTCCGCCCAGCACGCGGAGCAGCGCCAGGTGATGCTGCAACGGTGTGCGAAGCCTGCCGAAATCCGCTGACGGATTGTCGTTGCGCGCTTCCGCATCAAGCAGAATCGCGCGAACGACGGCTTTCAAATCGCCGCGAACTCCGGCACCGTTGTTGTTGAACACGGCGCTGATGCGTGCGACGTATGCCGATGACGGATTGCTGTTGACCAAAGCTTTGATCATCCGGGAGCAAATGAACGGCGCAACGTTCGGATGATTAAAGATGATGTTGATCGCATCATCCACATCTTTTTGCATGGTCTGGTTAGCGGGGATCGTCTGCCCCAAAAAGGTTTTCGATGACGTGTCGTGATACGCGGGCAGCGGAACCATCTGGCCCGGATAATAGTTCGGGTTCGGAGACTGCGGCGGCCCGTTCTGTGTGTTGTACGTCCAGCCAGTCAGCGCCAACGCCAGTTGCCGAATATCGGCTTGGGTGTACGTAGGAATTGGCTTGTTGCTGGCATCCAACACGTTCGATCCGTCTGGATTGAGCTGATACAAACCGATGCTGAACAACTGCAATACTTCGCGCGGATAATTTTCGTTCGCTGCGCCGTTCGGACCTGGCTTGGTGCTGTTGACCATATCCAGGTATTTGCCCATCGTCGCGTCCAGCGTGATTTCCTTCAGTAAGGTTTTGTAATTGCCAAACGCGTTGCGACTAAGAATTTGCAGCCACGGCGCAATTTCGTTCGCGTAGTTGTTCTTGTTGCGCGATATGACGATGATTTCGCTGAGCGCGTAAATCACTCTTTGCCGCAACTGATCCTGCCCTGTCAGCAAATTGCCATAAAACTGGCTGGTCAATTCTGAGTTTTGCTGCGCCGTGAAATTTGGGATTGGAGATTCCGGGGTGTTGAGCTGCTCATCCAAAAACGCCGGAATGCCGATTTGTTTAACGCGCGCCGTCAACTGCGCCGTCGGCCCAAAGGTGGATTGATCCAAAAGCCTGCCTACCGTAATTGCCGAACCGTCAATGATCGAAACCGTGGCATTGGCTTTTTTCGTGGTGTCAGCCTGACTGGTAGCGGTAACAGTGATGGCTCCCGCCGGAATCGCTGCTGGAGCCGTATATAACCCCGAAGCCGAAATCGTGCCGAACGTCGAGTTTCCGCCTGTTGTGTTGTTCACCTGCCAGGTTACAGCCGTGTTTGCCGTTCCGGTCACAGAAGCCGCGAATTGCTGTGTTACCAGAACTGCCAGCGAAACCGATGCAGGCGAAATACTGATTGCGATTGCTGGTGCAGTGATCGTGACCGTCGCGCTTGCAGATTTTGTCGCATCTGCCTGACTGACAGCCCGGACAGAAACGGAGCTTCCGGGCACGGCGGCGGGTGCGGTGTACAAGCCGCTGCTGTTGATTGTGCCGGTGGTTGCGTTGCCGCCTGTCACGTTATTCACCTGCCAGGTGACGGCGGCATTCGCTGTTCCTGTTACGGAAGCCGTGAATTGTTGTGTGGCGTTTGTCGCCAGCGTAGCTGAACTTGGCGAAATGCTGACAGCAATCGTATTTGTCGGCGCAGCAATCGTTACCGTCGTGCTGCCGGATTTTGTTGGATCGGCCTGGCTGACTGCTCTGACGATTACGAAGCTGGCTGGCACTGCTGCTGGCGCGGTGAACAAGCCTGTACTGGTAATTGTTCCAGTAGTCGCATTGCCACCTGTGACGTTGTTGACCTGCCAGGTGACTGCGGTGTTTGCGCTGCCGCTGACGGTCGCGATGAACTGCCGCGTTGTACTGACCTGAACTGTTGGCGAAACCGGAGAAACACTGACGCTGACGGTTTGCGCGCTGCCACTGACATTCACAGTTGCGGTTGCGGATCGTTCGCTGTTTGCGGCGCAAACGGCGCGAATCGTCACCGGACTGGCTGGCGCGACATTCGGCGCGGTGTACAAACCGCCGGAAGTAATCGTGCCGTTCGCGCTGCCACCGTTGACGTACCAATAAACCTGTTTGTTCGACGTGGCCGATACGATTGCTGTGAACTGCTGCTTGGCTCCCGGAGCAACGGTTGCTGTTGCCGGGGTGATGGAAACGGTAATTCCCTGCCCCCATTCCAACAACCTTGGCGACGAAGTTGCGCCTCCGGGGTTGGTCACGGTCAGATTGCCGCTGCCCGAATCCGTAAAATTGCTGGTCACACGTAGCTGAGTGGAAGAAACAAATGTCGTTGGCCTCGCCACGCCTTCCAGCTTAACAACTGCGCCGCTGACGAAATTCGTTCCATTCACAGTAAAGGTCGTGTTCCCGAGCGGGACGATGCGCGGGGAAAACCATTGCACAGAAGGTGCAGCCTGTATCGCATTTGCAGATGTGCCTGATTGTAAAAATGACAAACTGAAGAGCGCCAACAACAACATCGCCGACAGCCGTCTCCTCATAAACGGTGCTGAATATGAATACATATCGCCTTTCCTTTTCCGTTGGCAGGCTTGAAAGAAGCCCGTATGGAGTGTCACTACGCAAGCCGAAAGCTCACGCCTGACTGCGCGAAGCGCAGCCTGTGCAAACAGGGGTAGTTGCCAGTTCCACCGCTACTGAGGCGAAGAGTAGGTTGGTGATACTGATGGAGGATCAGGTGGTAATAGGAAGCGCAGGATCTCGGCGAGGCGAATTGCAGACGCGGGTTTATGCACCAGTTTGAGGAAAACGTCCGCAGTGCCGAATCAAGTTTCTTCCGAAGTGGGATGCTTTATTTATTAAGCCTGCAACGGGGAGCAAGACTGAGATATGTGA
Source organism: uncultured Heliomicrobium sp. (assembly GCA_964383955.1). Taxonomy (GTDB): domain Bacteria; phylum Acidobacteriota; class Blastocatellia; order RBC074; family RBC074; genus RBC074. Next base: position 15,928 of record CAYLJQ010000017.1, read on the forward strand.
ATTGTTTTCCAAATCTCGGGCTGGAAAATAGCAAGTCCCTTTATTTCTGGCAAGGACTTTTTCCAAACACGCACACCACATCGCCTGCGCATCAGTTGACACACTTGGCACGCTACGTTACTTTTCCAAACTTCAAGCAGAGCGGCGTTTTTAGCCGCGTCACTGCCTTGAAGACCAACCCAATCACAATCCATCAGGAGAAGAAAAATGGCTATCAAAGTAGGTATTAATGGCTTTGGCCGCATCGGGCGTAATGTGCTGCGAACGGCGCTGGGAGATAAAGATTTCGATATTGTGGCAGTCAACGATCTGACCGACACAAAAACGCTGGCTCATTTGCTGAAATACGATTCAATCCTCGGCAACCTGGAACAGGAAATCACCCACACGGAAAACACCATCACTGTCGCGGGTGACACCTTCCGCGTTTTTGCTGAAAAAGACCCGAAGCTGATTCCGTGGGAAGAAGTCGGCGCTGAAATCGTCGTCGAATCCACCGGTCGGTTCACCGATAGAGACAAGGCTGCCGCTCACCTGCGCGGACCGGTCAAAAAAGTCATCATCAGCGCTCCGGCGAAAGGCGAAGATGTGACCATCGTTTTGGGCGTCAACGAAGGCGTTTATGACCCGGCGAAACATCACGTCATCTCGAACGCTTCCTGCACGACCAACTGTCTGGCTCCGGTCGCCAAAGTTATCAACGAAAATTTCGGCATCAAGAAAGCTCAGATGACCACGATCCATTCCTACACGAACGATCAAGTGATTCTGGACTTCCCGCACAAAGATTTGCGCCGTGCTCGTGCTGGCGCGCTTTCCATGATTCCGACTTCGACCGGCGCAGCCAAAGCTGTCGCACTGGTGCTGCCGGAACTGAAAGGCAAGTTTGACGGCATTTCCGTCCGCGTTCCTACGCCGAACGTTTCGGTCGTTGACGTGGTGATCGAACTTGGAAAAGACACGACAACCGAAGAAGTCAACAAAGCCCTGAGCGATGCCGCCAACGGCGAACTGAAAGGCATTCTCGGTTATGAAACCGCGCCGCTGGTTTCCACGGACTATCGTGGCAATTCCAATTCGTCCATCGTGGACGCCGAATACACCAAAGTCATCGGTGGCAACCTGCTGAAAATTCTGTCTTGGTACGACAATGAGTGGGGTTATTCCTGCCGTGTCCGTGACTTGATCAAATTCATTGCCGCGAAGGGCTTGTAATCCAAGTCAGTACCGCGACCAGTAGGGAGCGGGTTATTTCAAAAGCCGCAGCGAGGTTTAAACTCACGCTGCGGCTTTTGTCTTTCGGGTTTTAACCGGACCAATTTGACGCGAAAGGGCTTTCAACCATGAATCCACATCATTTGAATGTTTCTCGCCGCAGCTTCCTGGCCCTGGCCGGAGTTGGGCTTTCCACAATTGGCCAAGCCGCAACGGTGTTTGAAGGCATCACCGCGCGACAAGTGATTGAACGCATTCAAAAACAGGTTGGCGTTCCGTGGCGCACCGAAACCGTGGACACGTTCAAAATCGGTAACCCCGACACCGTCGTCAAAGGCATTGCCACGTCGTTCAGCGCAACGCTGGATGTTTGTCAGCGCGCGCACACTGCCGGAAAGAATTTGATCATCGTTCACGAACCGACGTTTTATAACCACAACGACGAAACGGCGAATCTGAGCGGCGAGACTTACCAGACCAAACGGAGCTTCATTGAAAAGAATGGTTTGGTGGTTTGGCGCTTTCACGATCATTGGCATGCGCGCAAACCGGATGGAGTTCTGGCCGGAATGACTGAAGCTCTTGGCTGGGCAAAATACCAATCGGCGGAACAAGCGCGGCGATTTTCGCTGCCTGCTACAACGCTGGAAGGTCTGGCGAAAAGCATGCAGGATCGCTTGAAGGCAGGCGCGCTGCGTGTCATTGGCAATCCGCAACTGACGGTTCGAAATGTGATTCTGTCACCAGGCTTCAATAACTTTCCCGGCATTGCCAGAGCATTGGATAGCCAAGACACGGACGTGATTGTGATTGGTGAAACTCGTGAATGGGAAGCCGTTGAATACGCCCGCGATGCTGTTACCGCAGGCAAGAAGAAAGGCTTGATCATGCTCGGCCACGTCCCGTCGGAAGAGCACGGCATGGAAGAATGCGCCAAGTGGTTGAAAACGTTTGTCCCGGAGGTCCCGATTCAATACATGCCGGGCAACGACCCATTCTGGCGGCCTAAACTTTAAGTGAGCGTTTCTAAAAATCGTTGTCTACAAATCAAACTTTCTCAAAACCCCGGCTTCCGTCTGCTTGAGCAGACAAAGGTGCCGGGGTTTTCATTTTGGTTTATCAGAATTGCGGTTCGTCAGCCGATGGGCCGTATATGGATGGAACCTTTGCGTCCTTCAATCGCAGGTAAACAGTCAGTTGTCCGCGATGGTGCGCCCAATGATTGAACACAGAGTGACGCAAGGCCAGGTATCGTGGTTGGTCCAACACCACCTTTCCGCCAACCAGCATTCGCCAGTTTTTCATCAAATGTTCGTCGGTCGTGTTGGTAAATGCTTCGCGCGCTTGCGCGACTCCTTCGTCTAAAACCTTCACCAGTTCGCGACTGGTATGAACGGGTTTCTGCTTGTGGCTCGTCAGTTCAAAATCGTCCTGGTTGATTACTAAGGCCGACCACGACGGCAGTTCCGCAACCAACTGCGCCAAATACCCAAGAATCATGGATTTCTCGTGGGGCTTCCAATCGAAGTTCCCGTCAGGCACTTGCTCCAATGTGCGTCGCGTTGCGGCGGCTTCCTCTTCTAACTCGGCTAAATACATTGCAGTCAGTTTCATAAACGAAATCTCCTTCTTGATAACATTGATGCCAGCACAGTAAGCAGTGTCAGCTTCCAATGCATGTGGCAACCATTACTGTAAGCAATTCCAGTGAGGCAACTTTGATGCCGCCTGCTCTTAATCAAAAGTTCCCTTCCAAGCTATCTCTTGTGCTGAAAGTGCTTAGTAAAGCCATCTATGTAAAAAGCCAGAGAGTCGTCCAAAAAAGTCTTTCATGGATGATAGTTTTTATCGTGTTTATCCTGTCTCAATGTTTTATGGCGTTTAGCCGCCCAATCTTCCTAATGCCGATTTTGGTTTCGAGATGCACGCTTCGCTTCCATGATGCATAGTGTCCGCTGAAATTGGTTACTCTGTCGTTGATATCACTGGCGGCAGACATCAACAACGAATTATCAGGAGGGAAAAATCATGACAAAACCCATTCGTATTTTAGGAATTGCGGGCAGCTTACGCCGCGAATCATACAATCGCGCTGCTCTGCGCGCAGCCGCCGAACTGGCGCCTGAAGGCGCAACGCTTGAAATCTTCGACCTTGATGGCATTCCCATGTTTAATCAGGACGAAGATCAAAACCCGCCCGACAAAGTGGTGGAACTGAAGCGCCGGATACGTGAAGCCGACGCCGTTTTGTTTGTCACCCCGGAATACAACTATTCAATCCCTGGCGTATTAAAGAATGCGATTGACTGGGCATCGCGGCCTTATGGCGACAGCGCGTGGAATGGAAAACCGGCGGCGATCATGGGCGCATCCGTCGGAACGCTGGGCACGGCGCGGGCGCAATATCACCTGCGGCAGATTATGGTGTTCCTGAATATGTTTCCCATCAATCAGCCGGAAGTGATGATCGGCAGCGCCTCCAAACGTTTCGATCAGGAAGGCAACCTGACGGATGACGCGACAAAAGAGTTCATCCGCCAATTGCTACAGAATTTGGTGGAATGGACGCGGCGAATCAGCAAGGATTAAAGCCAATTCCGCAAGACTGAATTACGTGCGGCCAGGCCAGCCTTATTCCTCAAAGGAAAGGCCACAGGCTGGCCGCTTGCTGTCGAACGCTTGGCCAGCTTCGACAATTTGCATGGCGTTCAAATCGCGCAGGGCGAGACGAGTTCACTTTGCTACAGCCAAGTTGGATGCTTCATTCAACCGCTTGATTTCTTTCAGCAGGAAATCAAATTCGGTGAATGGGCTGCCGCCAGTGCGCGACCAATGCACGCGACCGCGCTTGTCTATCAGGATCGTCGAATGCAACGCCATCTCTTCAAAATCGTCGTAGGCTTTGAAACGACGCGCGTTTTCAAACTTCGGGTCGGAAAGTAGCGGGAACGGAATTTCAGCCATCTTCGTTGTGTGCGTTAATTCTTCGGCTGAATCTGCGCTGACCGCCAGTACCGTCGTGTCGAGTTCGCTGAGCTCTTTATTGCGTTTGATGACGTCTTTCAGTTGCGCAATGCAATGCGTGCAAGAACCACCAAGATAGAAAATCAGCAGCACGTTTTTGCCGCGATAATCTTTGAGCGAAACCGTTTTGCCCTGCACATTGACGGCGTTCAATTCGGGCGAGTCAAAAGGCTCCCAAACGCTTGGCCCAAGCTGCGCGAGCGTCGTGCGCTTGTAATTACGCTGCGGCCCCGGCGACACGTCTTTCGGTTGCGCCTGCAAGCCGACAGCTTTGGATTGCGCCAGCCATTTCATTTCAGGTTCGGCGTCCGACCAAACGTGCAGCAATCGCGCGTAAGCCTCGCGTGCTTTTTCTTTGTTGCCTGCCGCGTTATGCGCTTCAACCAAACCGGACAACGCGAAACCATCGTTGCGCACAATCTCTAACGCTTTTTCAAACGCAGCGACGGCGAGCGACGGGCTTTTCTGCGCAAGGTAGGCGCGTCCGAGCGTGTTGTACAAAACATTCGGCCAGGGCGACGGATCGTCTTCGTCGTCGAATTTATCGGCTTGTTGTTTGGCGGCGTCGTTCAGCAGGTTCAGGCCATTCAGGCTTTCCCCTTTCGCCAGCGCCAGACGCCCGCGCAGTTCTAGCGATTGAATCGTGTGATGATGCTCGAACCATTTGTTTTCGGGCTTCTCCATTTCCGGTTTCAATGCCGCGTGCGCGGCGTAACTCTTCGCTGCTTTTTCAAGATCGCCGAGGCCGAGATGCGCGAGCGTTTCGATATATGCCCGGCTTAACTTGTCGCGCGTGTGCTCCTGCCAATTGAATGTCTTCGGATCGAGAATGTCGTTCCAGCGTTCGTATCTGGCCAGCGCGCGCGACAATGCAATTGTGCCTTGCGCGTGTGCGCTGTATTCCTTTGGGTTGTTGTATTTCGGATCAAGCGGCGCGGCCAGAATTTGCTTCGCGCCGCTGATTGCGGCATCGGGCATGCCAAGCTGTTCCTGAATGTAGCAAAGGTAGTTTTGATTGTGCGCGTAATTCCACGTGTTGAAGGGAAACACGAGCCGTTGCCGCATGTATTGCTTTTCGACGCGCGTTGCAGAATCCATTGAAATCGCCGCTTCGTGCCACATCCCGATACCGCTGTAAATGTGACCGGGCATGTGTTGCGCGTGCCCGATGCCTGCCGCGACACGACCGTATGCCGCGCAACTGTCAAGCGCCTGATAGCCTTCGGGACTGTCCCAATTGTGAATGCGGTAATGATGCGCGCCGGGATGATTCGGGTCGCGCGCCAGCACCTGCTGCAAAATCAATTCTGCGCCGTAACGATGCTCGCCGCCCATTTGATCCAATGCAAAAAACGCTTTCGCTTCGATGTCGTCGGGATACTTCAGCACAAGCTGTTCCAGCAGATGCATGAATCGTTTGGTGCGTTTTTCTGCGTTCGGATTGTTGCCGCCTGCATCGGCTGGCAAATCGGTTGGCCCGCGCGCTTCCCAGGCTTCGATGTAGCGGCGTTCACGGTCGCTGACTTTGTCTTTGCGCTTGACGGCTTCTTTCAAAAACTGCGGGCCGCGCTCATCCGCAGCGGCATTCGCCAAGCCCCAATAACACATCGCACATTCAGGATCGATTTTGAGCGCCCAGCGAAATGACCGCTCGGCTTCAAAGAACCAGAACGAATGCAGCAAGGCGATGCCCTGATTGAACCATTGTTGTGCCTCAGGATTTTTGGTCGTGATCGGAAAGTTGACTTTGCCGATGCCTTCCATCACCCAGGGCTTTTCGCGCGGGCCAACGTCGTAAGCTTCGCCATGCCGCGAATGCCCTTGCTTCCACGTTTCAGCCGCGTTCAGCTTGTTGTCATTGCCGGGCTGTGCTGAACCCGAAAGACAGAGCACCACCAAAAGTCCGATCACCTGCAAACTATTTCTAAGCATACATTTCCTTCGCGTTTTGGAGTGCGGTCGGCTTGTTACCGCTTTTGCTTTCGCACTGGAACTATTCGAGGTGAAACGGATCACTCCCGCTACGAATGGAAAGCGGCGGCGAGCCCACCGCACTCAAAAGCCTACAACGTATTGAGGAACGCCATCATCGCTCGTTTCTCTTCCGGCGACAATTCCAGTCCGAATTCGCGGCCTTTCACCGCCGCGCCTTGACGCCGTATCGTCCTTACCAATTCGGACCGAACCAGTATGCTTAAACGAACCGTGATGTCTGACGCCTTTCAGCGAAGGCATTTTATAAGAATCTTGGGATTGATCCTGTGCCAAAACCGCCTGGCTAAAAGCACAGCAATATCCCAGCAGAAACAATGTTTTGTTCGCATACTGGCTTCGCTTCTTCAGCGTGGCTCTGGCCACATTCCTGTCCTTTCTTGCCGGTTCAGCCTTCGGGCGAACTTTGATCTTTTTCTGAGCTTGTTTCCCTGACAATTCTTTCCGGCACAACAGCACCATATTCACGAATGTCCACAAAAGGCTGAGCAATGCCAGCGCCAGCAAGCAATACAAAAATGGTCGAATCCATTCCATCCATATCGCCATCTGCAACCAGACTTTGTTTTGCACAGACCAAAATCCTTCATTCATTATTTGATCGTTCATGGGTTTGCTCCTCAGAAAATGGTTCTGTTTTTATGCGATCGCTCTTTCGCTCGCGGAAAACAGCGACTGTCCGAATCAACCTCTTGCCAAGCTCCAATGCGCTTGATGACAGCTTCAGTACACTGAATTGGTTATTGGCTCTGGTACTCGGTCCTGCCTGCGCTCCAGTTCACTTTGGAATACCGCAAGAACCAGCCATCATCCCTCAACAACTTCAAAGATAATTGCTGGATTCCATAGCCATTACTGCCTTCATTGGGTAAGGGGAAATCGGTGGGAAAAAGTGCTCATGGCTGAAAAATATTTCTTGAACAGCAAACGCCCAAAAGAAAGGACCGCATGTTTCCACACGCGGCCCGCATAAATTTGGAATGGTTTTGATTTCTTCGCGGTTACTGTCGCCGCGTGTTCACCGCACCATCTTCAGTCTGGCCCTGGCCTTGCGTCAGCACGCGGTGATCCGCGTTGTTTGAAAATGGCAACGAAAATTTCTTGTTGACGTTGCGTGTTTTCGGAACGGCTAAAGTCAAGCTTAGGCAATCAGCTTCGTTATGTTTGAATAAGCATACTGGCTCCGGACCGGGTAGTGGACGCCCACTGTGGCCGTGATGTTCACATTGGAGTTACGCTCGAAAACCATCACGATGTCAGAGCCGCCGAAGAGAAACGACGAGATCATGTCGCCCTTCGAAACTGTCCGCCCTACGACCTCCGACTGGATTTTCTCGTTAATCAGTTTCACCTGCTGGTCGTAAGAGAGACCTTTCTGTTCATGTTTGCTCAGGCGGATAAATTCCTGTGTGCCCGGTTTGACGAACACGACGGACGAAACTTGCGCCATTCCCATCGGCAAAACTGCGATTTTCCCGATTGCAGTTTGCAAGACGAAAAGCCCACGACACTGCACGAACTGATAGCCCGTGGCGTCCTGTGCGTCCAGATACCGGCGCGGGAACACCGCATTGGCCAGCGTCGGATCTTCATTTGCGCGCCCCTCGGAGTCGAGCTTATCAAGCTCGACATCCAGGTAGACCTGCCCCGGAATGAATTTGGCTTCGAGTATTTTGCCTGATGCTGGTGCGTGCTGCCGGTGATAGTCGAAGACGTTGAGAAAGCTGTGAACCAAAATGCCGCCCTCAAAATCCCGGGCGTACTTCGAATCCTTCAGCAGCTCTGGAATGGGCCACTCAACATGCTTCACAACAATGGACGACTCTGCCGGCATCGGTTCGCCGACCGGTGTGGTAATAGCCCATTGGCCGACAAAGGTTGACTCCGCTGGGAAGGCAATCACTCTTGGATCGTCCGGCTGGGCAACAGGCCGCTGACGATCAATATCCTTGAACGTTCGCGAAAACCACTCGTTGAAGGTCTTGTAATTACTGATTCCGTCCTCGCCGCCATTGTAGTCCTGGTAGCTGTACTCCGGGCCGAACTTGTAGCTTTCCAGGTACTTCGCGGACTCGGGCGTATCAAGAAACTCTCCCCATTCGATGGCGAATTCCCTCAGCCAGAGCGATATGGGTGTCAGCTCCGCTCCGGCAACAGGATCAATGGGACTCTGCAGAGCAACAAGCTCCGACTGGTTGAAGTAGTAGTAAAACTGCGTGATGCGAAGGTAGTCCGTGCGCTCGTGGTAAATGTCGCCCTCCCATTCCCAGACCCGCAGTTCCGGCATCCACGTCACCAACGCATCAATGTAAAAATAGAATTGGGATAGATTGTGTATCCGATCGAGTTCTGGAATCCGCTGCTGACTAACCGCCGTGATCGCGCTCTGGAACGCTCCCGCGTAGGCGTGACTGTCAATCAACTTTTTGAGCTTCTTTGTGATCGCCTGCTTCGGTTCATACACCTCGCCAAGTGAAGGGAGGTCCTTAAGGAATTTCGGCGCCTGCTTTGCAGGCGATGTGGCGCCATGGTCATCGAAACGCTGAGCGTCCCGCGCAGACACGGCATTCCATTTTAAACGACCATTTCTTTTATGACTTGTACTCATATTGTTTTCCTTTGGTTATTACTCGTGAAGACCGAGCGATGTTTTCTACTTAACAGATGTCGTCGCTAAGTTTCTTTGGGAACAAAGCGTAGTTCTTCGCCTTGAGTGAGACCGGCGAGTCAGGTTTCAGTTCGTATACCGCGAACTGCCACCAGTCTCCCTCACTCACTTCAAAGAAACTTTCTGAATTCATTTGCGATTACTGCCTTCAATGGATAAGGGGGAATCGGCAGGCAAAAGTGTTCAAGGCTGGGAAATAAATATAAGAAAGATTCTTGCGCATTGGGCCGCCCCTTCTCAGGTGGTGAGTTCTGGCTGAAATATATGCACTGTGGTAGCCTGCAGGAGCGTTTATTACACCGATTTGACAAGGTTATGGTACCCACTTCCCCCCCGACCATCACGCAATTATTGGTTGCCTGGAACCAGGGAGATCAGAGTGCTCTCGAACAACTGACTCCGCTGGTGTACCGCGAATTGCACCGGCTGGCGCATGGCTATTTAGCGGGCGAACGTAACGGCCACGTCCTGCAAACGACGGCGCTGGTCAATGAAGCTTTTGTACGGTTGATTGAATGGCAGAAGATCGAATGGCAAGGCCGCGCGCATTTTTTGGGCGTCGCTGCGACCCTCATGCGCCACATCCTAGTGCAATTTGCCCGCGAACGGCAGGCAGCCAAACGAGGCGGCGGACAGGCGGTTCAGATTTCGTTGTCAGAGGCTGCCGGCATCGGCGCACGGCAATCTCCAGACCTGGTGGCATTGGACGATGCGCTGACGGTGCTGGAAAAACTTGATTCGCGCCAATCCCGCATCGTCGAATTGCGGTTCTTTGGCGGGTTAAGCCTGGAAGAAGTCGCCGAAGTAATGCAGATTTCTCTCAGCACGGTGCGCCGCGATTGGCGCATGGCTCAGGCCTGGTTGCAGCAGCAATTGAGTGCCACAAAATGACCCCAGAACGTTATCAACGCATCGGCCAGCTTTTTGATCAGGCGCTGGAACTTGCACCCGCCGAACGTCGCGCCTATTTGATCCAGGCTTGCGGGTTGGATCACGAATTGCGTGATGAGGTGGAAAAGCTGCTGAGCCATCATACCGATGATGCAGAATTTCTAGACCGTCCAGCAATGGAAGTGGCCGCGGCACAATTGGCGCAACAACCCCAAGTTTCGCTGTCTGGGCAAATGCTCGGCCATTACAAAATTATCGAGCGACTTGGCGTGGGCGGCATGGGAGAAGTCTGGTTGGCTGAAGATATGCAATTGGGTCGCAAGGTGGCGATCAAAATTTTGCCAGATCAGTTCGCCAGCAATTCTGCCAACAGTCCTGAACGTTCACGCCGCTTTGAAACAGAAGCCAAAGCCGCCAGCGCCACCAACCATCCGAACATCATCACCATTCATGAAATCGGAAAATCGGATGGAACCTATTACATCGCTCAGGAATACGTCGAAGGAGAAACTCTGCGCAGTCGCATCAGTCGGGGACCAATCCCGCTGCTTGAGGCCCTGGACATTGCTTATCAAATTGCCAACGCTTTAGCCGCAGCACACGGCGCAGGAATTATTCACCGCGACATCAAACCGGAAAACATCATGGTGCGGCACGATGGATTCGTGAAGGTGCTGGATTTCGGTCTGGCTGGAATCCTGCAAACCGAAGCAAGCTCCGAAAACCTTTCCAACGTAAAAACGCTTCTGAAAAACACCGCGCCGGGCATGATTCTGGGCACGGTCAATTACATGTCGCCCGAACAAACTCGCGGTCAGAAGCTGGATTCGCGCAGCGATCAATGGAGTCTGGGCGTAGTGATGTACGAAATGCTGACCGGCAATCGCCCATTTCACGGCGAAAGCATGCCGGATATTTTCGTCGCCATCCTGGAACGCCAGCCAGCGCCACTGACCGAATCACTGGCTAATCCACCCGCGCAGTTGAATGAAATCTTAGACAAGCTGCTGGCCAAAAACCGAGAAGAGCGTTTCCGGTCATCCGCGCAATTGGCCGCGGAACTCAAACAACTCCATCGCAGGTTGGAACTCAAGGCTGAACTCGACTCCGGTTCAGGTTTGCAATCGGCAACCCTGTTTATCAACCGGCCTGCCCATACAATCGAACCGCAAGCATCGGGCGCAACAAGCGGTAGACCAGGCATACCTATCGAAGCAAAACCGTCGGAGTTATCACCAGGATTTGCTGGCGTGTTACGGCAAGTTCAAACCCACAAAGTCCGTTTCGCTATCATCACTCTGGTTCTCTTCGCGCTTGTTTCCTATGCCGCCTATCTGTTTCTGCGCGCTCCTGCCAGCAATGGGGCGATTAAATCAATCGCCGTTCTTCCGTTTCAGAATCCAAGCGCAGACAAAGACCTGACCTATCTTTCTGACGGTCTAAGCCAGAGCTTGATTGACCGGTTATCAGAGCTGCCGCAATTGAAGGTCATCTCGCGCAATTCCAGTTTTAAGTTTCGCGGAGAAAACCTCGATCTGCGTGGCGTTGCTTCTCAGCTCGGTGTGCAAGCCATTTTAACTGGAAGCATCACGCAGGTTGGCGAAGACCTTGTGATCAGGTTTGACCTTGTTGATGCGTCCGAAGACCGGCAAATAACCGGGGGACAATACCAGCGAAAACTTGGCAATATCATAGGCGTTCAGAATGAGATCGCTCAGGCGGCTTCAGCGAAATTGCAATTGAATCTGACTGATTCTCAATCCAAGCGGTTCAGCAGGAATGGGACGGAAAACTCCGAGGCCTATCGTTATTATCTCAACGGGCTGGTGGAACTGAACGGCCCTCAAGACGTCCGGGGCAAGGCTCTTGAGTATTTTGAGCAGGCGATAACCCTTGATCCGGAGTTTGCCGCAGCCCACGCCGAAATCGCTTACATTTACTGGATGCGGATTAGCGCCGCCGATAACCCGCATGAGCTGATGCCCAAAACGAAGTCGGCGATCGCGCGGGCCTTGGCAATAGACCCAAATCTTGCCAAAGCCCACGTCTTAACGGCGATGGTGAATGAATGCGAATTTGACTTTCCGGGCGCTGAAAGAGGATACCTGCGTGCAATCGAG
>CAYLJQ010000018.1:0-27629 GCA_964383955.1 uncultured Heliomicrobium sp.
GCTTTAACCTCGCCGCAGCCGCCTTTCAGCGTCGCCAGCCATTCGCGCACCAGCGCCGCTCCTTCCTTGTGTGACAGAGTTCGTCCAATTTCTGGCATCATCTCTTTGGCTTTGGTGGATTCCATGCGGAACAACAAAATGGATTCCGCCGGATTGCCCGGAACCAGATCGTACTGGTGACCGCCGGAATAGCCTGCCGAATTGGGCATCTTGCACGCGCCCAGCTTTCGCAAGTCGGAATGCGTGAAGCTGAAATTCACGCCCGACGCTTCTGCCGTGCCGCCGGGTTTATGGCAATGCGCGCAGTTGTTGTCCAAATAAGCTCGCGCGCGCGATTCCAATGAACCCGAAGCAACATCATTCCAGACCGGAACTTTCGGCGCAGTTTCCGCCGCCGGAGCACCTTTCAAATACCCAACTTTCGTCCAATAAGCCAGTTGATTGGCTTTGCCATCCGCGTACTGAAAATCTTTGTTCAGGTTGCGCGCTTTCGGGCCAATGGGCAGCGTCACTTTGGTGTTGTCGTGGCACTGTTTGCATTCGTTGGCGTTGGGAATGATGTAATTGATTTTCTGCAAGCTGCCGTCTTCGGCTTTGCGCGTGACTTCAGTTGGACTGGCAACCAGTTCCAGCGTGGCTTCCGTCTGGTCGGCGTTCCAAACATAAGGCAATCCGACCCAGCCGGTTTTGCCGTGAACCAGCAACCGAGTTTCGATGATTCGCTCTTTGCCCCCAGCCTCTGTTGCCGGGAAGGCAAAGGTCTTGGCCAGCACAGTTCCCACCGGAAACTGGAACACGCCGTCTTCGCTGTAGGTGGCCGAAGTTCCTTCAGGCATCCAGACAAACCGATACTTGTCCGCGTAGTCGGAAAACAACGGCGTGTTCAGGTCGTAGGGCACGACGCCTTTGTTCGGAGTCAGCGGCTTTGATCCTGAAACGAACAATCGCCAGCCGGAAAGCTGTTTCGGAAAGGGATCTTCGACAAACGAAGCCACGCCGGTTGAAAACAATCCACAACTGCCAGTCAGCGTCAACACCGACAGGCCGAAGAGAAACACGAAAAAGCGTTTAGAAACAGATTGAAAACAAAGTTGCCGTCTCACCGCAGAGGCGCAAAGGTCCGCAGAGGTTTCGCAGAGCGTTGGCACATCACTCTGCGTTTCCTCAGCGTTCTCTGCGCCTTTGCGGTTGAAAGGCAGTTTTCTCGACCTATTCTCCAACCATCGAACCGCCGACTTCATTTACCGCCTCCGGCAGAACCTGACATCGGTTTCGACGCAGCTTGCGGCAACGAAATCGCTGCCAGCGTGGGCAAGGTGCATTGATGTTTTTTGAGGTCGCGGCTGACGTTTTTGAATTTGTTCGCCGCATCGAAGTTTGCAAACGTCACTTCGCCGTTGTTCTGCAAACAGATTTTGGCATCGCCAGGCTTGCCGCCGACGGGCTCTACAATTCCGTCGTACAAAATATCCGGCATCGGCTGGCCAACAACTTTGGCAACCATCATCACGCTTTCCAACCTCGCATCCGGATTTTTGCCGCTGCCGCCAAACTGATTGTCGTGAACGTACACGTTCGACACGAATGGGTTGTAGCGTTGATCTTTGATTTCCTGGCTCATCGCCAGGTAGCTGATGATGTGCATGTTGGCGGTGTTGTTGTCTTTGATTGTGTTGTTGAACACTTCCACGTTTTTGATCGCCATGACCGAAACGCCCAGGCCCGTCGGCAGGTTGTACACCGTCTGGCTTTTCGGCGCCACATTCGGAGTGTTGTTGCCAATGATCTGGTTGTTGAACACGCGAACCATTTCCCCGCCCTGCACCGGCAAATCGGGCAAGTTGAACACCAGAATGCCGCCGGAATTGTTCGTCGCGGTGTTTTCGTAAACGTCTACGTTTTTGCAGTTTTCGACTTCAAAGCCTGCAACGTTCCCTTCGGCACGGTTGCGCCGCATGATCGCGTTTTCAGACTGGCCCAGATAAAAGCCCGCGTCGGCTGCGCCTTTAACAAAGGAATCTTCGATGAGAACGTTTTTGCTGGTCACCGGGTAAATCCCGTAAGGCCCGTTTTTTTCATTCAGCGGAGCTGTCCATTCCACGCGGACTCGACGGATCGTGACGTTGGTGCTGGCTTCGGTTTTCAGCCCGTCCCCGGCTGCGTCCTCGATACCGACATCTTCGATCACGAAGTCATTTGCCTTGACCGACAGCCCGGCGGAACCGGCGGTTTGGCCTTTGAACGCCAACACGGTTTTAGTCATGCCTTTGCCGCGAATGGTGACGCCGTTGGCAGTCAGCGACAGCGTTTTGTCGAATTGAAATTTGCCTTCGGGCAGTTCAATCACGCTGCCAGGTTTGGCCGCGATCAATTCTTCCTGAAAGCGTTTCTGAAACTCAGCGGGCGACAAACTGCTGCTCAAGCCGCTGTTGTCAGCCGACGAAGCGGCACAGGAACTCAGGGCAACTGCCCCAGCCAGCAACAAAGCGGATACCACTAACGATTTAGTTTTCATTGTTCCTCCAAATTTTGAGATCAATGCAACCACAGATAAACACAGATTCACACAGATAAAGCTAAAGATTTGATCCGTGTTCATTTGTGTCGATCCGTGTTTATCTGTGGTTTCTGTTTTCTTATGACTTCGTGTCATTGCGTTTAAGGAATCCAGGCTTCAATAGTTAAAAACGAAGTCGAGCTTGTTCAACAAGCCCCAGTGCAAATCTTCCGCCCCTTGCTTGCGGTCCTGATCCAGCCAGGCCAACGCAAGCTGTTTTTCCTGCGGCAACGGATGGCGCGACAGCGTCGCCAAATACAATTCTTCTACGATTTCAGCGTTGGATTTTGAAGATTTCACCAGTTGATCAACGCGGCTGTTATTCGCCGCCTGCACTCGCCGGGTGACGAACGGATGATTCATCAATGACATTGCTTGCAAGACTGAACCGCCCGGCTGGCGATCAAACTGTTCGCGGTTGGCCTGCCCAAACGTCCGCAGGAAGCCTTTTGCTTCTCCGTTGCCGATGTCTTCAGGCGAAGCCGCTTCCGTCCAAAACTTCACCGGAGCAATTGGCGTTTCGTACGTCCAATCGCGGCGTTTGTAATCGCCAAAGACTTGCGTCGCCTGGCAAATCGCGTCGTGAAGCTGTTCGGCGGTCAATTGGCGAACGTAATGCCGCGCAAAATACGGCGTGTAACTTTCTTTCCAGTCGCCGTCAAACCGTGACGACAATTGATAAGCCGACGAGCGCGCCATTGTCCGCATCAACTGTTTCAGGCTGAAGCGATTCCTGGCAAAATCCGCCGCCAGCGCATTCAGCAAATCATCATTTGTCGGCTGGCAAGTCCACGGTTCCGGCAATTTGGCTTGCGGATTTTGCCGAGCCATATCAAACGAATCCACCGGATCAACGATGCCAAGCCCGAAAAACTGTTTCCAGATCAAGTTGACCGTCGCCCGCGCAAACTGCGGATGTTGCGTCAGCATTCGCGCAAACTGTGGCCGCAACGGTTTTGCCGGGTCAGCTTTTTCGCCTGTCAGAATGAAAGCCGGTTCTATCGAACCGCTGCCGTCGCGCTGCAAACGCACCATGCTGGCGGCTTTGGTGTTGTATCCGGTGCCGTCTTCAGTCATGGCGTAACGATCCTGATAGGTCACAACGCGAACCCGAGTTTTGCCGAAGAACGCAGACATCGCCCAAAAGTCGCTGCGTTTTTTGGAAGTCAAATCCAGGCTGACTTTTTCCAGAAAGCCTTTGCCGCCGTGGCAGGAAATGCACTGGTAATTGATGCCCAAAAAGATCCGCGAAGCGTTGACGATGATTTCATCCGCCGTGTCTTCGTAATTGTCGTGATACATCGTCACGCCCGTGACGTGCCAGCGCGTCAAAAATCCGCTGGGCGCGGCGTCGGGCATCCAGTTGGTGTTCGGCGCGTTGGCGGTCAACATTTCCGTGACAAACCGGTCGTAAGATTTGTCTTCGCGCAATGATTGCCGAATCCAGGCGTCGAAATGCTTTAGCGTCGGGTTACCAATTCGATTGCCGCAAACCCGGAACAGATCGCCGAACCAGTATCCCCATTGCTGCACCCATTCTTCGCTGTCAATCAGCGAATCAATCAACCGGTCACGTTTGTCTGCGGCTTTGCTGCTGACAAACGCCTGAAGCTGTTCCGGCGTCGGAATGCGGCCAATCAGGTCAAGATACGCGCGGCGGCAGAATTCATAATCATTCGTCAGCGGAGCGTGCGGCACGCTGTCGGCTTTCATCGCGCCAAACAAATGCTGGTCAATCAGATTTTTGACCATGACTTTTTGGTCATTTGAACCCAATGGTGGAAGCTTGGCGGTCACGTCGCGGGTCAATTCGCTAACCTGTTTGTCTGGACGCGCGGGGCTGAGCTTTTCGCCGCTGTGTTCTGACGGAAACTTATATTTTTCCGATACGGGCTTTTGCGCCTGAAGCGATTGGCTGCCCAACCAAAAAGCTGCACAAAACCAGAGAACGAGGAAAAAGAATTTGATGAAATGTTTGCGCCGCATACTTCCTCCAATCAGTCGAATGACTTGTCTTACGTCGTCACCCGGTTGCTACCGCTTCCGGTTCTGCGCCGATTTATTCGGCAGGAGCAATCAGCATCGTCACCGTGACCATATCGCCTGTGTCCACGTTCGCTTTTTTGCAGAGCGGTTCCGGGATTTGAATAAACCACCGCTGGTCATCCCAACGTTTCAGCGGACGCCGTCCCATATCCACACCGTTCAACTCGCCGATGACTTCGATGTTCTGCGTCACGCCCCAATCGTCCATCAGCATGCTGGGAATGACGACGAAGCGAGGCAACTTGGGATCTTTGCGTTGAATCTTCGCCATCAACCCAAGCGATGTTTTTTCAGCCTTACGCTTTCCCATGCTTTCCGTCCTCCTTTGGCTGCCAATCAGATTTCATGATCGTACTGATCATGCCGCGCGCGTCAACTTTTCGGATTCGATGGTTGGCGCGGTCGGCGATGAAAATGCTGCCGTCTTTGGCAAGAGCGATTTTCTGCGGCGTGTTCAGTTCCGCTTTTGTCGCTTCGCCACCGTCTCCGCCTGAACCCAAGCGGCCTGAACCGGCGATAGTTGTAATGACACCGTTGCGAATCACGCGGATTCGATGATTGCCGCTGTCACAAATAAACAAATTGCCTGCGGCGTCAAACTTCAAATCGGTCGCGGAAAAGAGTTTGGCTTTTGCTGCCGGGCCGCCATCGCCCGCGAATCCCCCGCCGTAAGTATCCTGAGCCGGACCGAATCCGGCAATCGTTTGAATGCGACCGTCCGGCGCAACCTGGCGAATGCGACTGTTGGCAGCATCGCTGATGAAAATGCTGCCGTCCGGGCTTCCAGTCAATTTGGCTGCCACCGCCATCGTCAAATTGATCTGCGCTTTTGTCGCCGCGCCGCCGTCACCGCCAAAACCGGGAACCGTCCCGGCAATCGTTGTGATGACGCCGCTGCGATCAATGCGACGAACGACGTGGTTGTACGTATCTGCGATCAGCAAGCCCCCTTCGGCGTCAACAGCAATGCCTTGCGGATTATTCAGCGAAGCCGCCGTTGCTGCCGCGCCATCGCCCGCCAATTCGGCTTGGCCGTTTCCGGCGATGGTTGTGATGATTCCTTGCCGGTTTATCCGCCGGATGCGCTGGTTGCCCGTGTCGGCAATCAACAAATTGCCTTCGGCATCAAACGCCAGATCGTGCGGCGCATGAAGCTGCGCTTTTGCGCCTTGTCCGCCTTCCCCGCTAAAACCGCTTTCGCCCGTTCCGGCGACGACAACCAGGCGGCCTCGCCCGTCGAGTTTGAATATCTGATGCGTGCCGATGTCTGAAATGAAAAGCTCGCCTTTGTCGTTCAGCGCCAATCCATTAGGTAGATTCAGCTTCGGCTGAACACTGGTTTTGCGTGTTTGCGGCAAAGCATACGCAAATCCGGCGGCGCTCAGTTGAGCGAGAAAGACTCGGCGATTGCTTGAACAAGATGCCATGATTTTGCCAATTTGCTGCGGACGGGACGTCCGCGCTCCGATTATGATTTCACACAACGAAACCCGATGTGCGAACCGCCGCTGTCGGTTGCGCCTTTGCCGCGACTGCCGACGTGATACCGGGCACAGTATTGATCGCTGCACATAAACGAACCGCTTTTCTGAACGCGCTTGGGAATTCCAGGTTCTTGCGGATCGAAGCTATCTGATGGCCCTTGCGGATTGCGCGCAGTGCCAGCTGCCGCCAGCTTTTCAAAATAATCCGGGCGGTACCAATCCGCGCACCATTGCCAGACGTTGCCGCCAACGTCGTACAACCCAAACGCATTCGGCGGAAACGCCTTCACTGGCGAAGTCGTGCGATACCCATCTTCGGCTTTGTTATCGTTGGGAAAACGGCCTTGATAAATGTTGGCCACCCATTTGCCGCCGGGTTTCAATTCATTGCCCCAGGCGAACATTTTGCCGTCCATTCCGCCACGCGCGGCAAATTCAAATTCGGCTTCGGTTGGCAACCGCTTCCCTGCCCATTTGGCATAGGCCACTGCATCATCCCAGGCAATGTGAACCGCCGGATGATCTTCGCGGCCTTTGATGCCACTGCCCGGCCCTTCCGGGTTTTTCCAGTTCGCGCCCGGTTGGTATTTCCACCAGATGTACGGATTATCCAAAGCCACAGGCTGATTCGGCGGCGCAAAGCACACCGAACCGGCTACCAGCAATTCCGGCTTCGCGTCGGGATAATCTTCTGCCTTGGGTTTGATCTCAGCGATGGTCACGTAGCCGGTGGCTTTGACGAATTCGGCAAACTGTTTGTTTGTCACCGGCGTTTCATCAATCCAGTATCCGTCCACCGTCACCAGATGAACCGGCTCGGCATCGGGCATATTGCAATTGTCGCAGCCCATGCGGAATGTTCCGCCGGGAATCCAGATCATCCCCGCCGGAGCCGTGGCGGGCGCAGGAGCTTTGCTGACACCTGGTGCGTTGAAGCCAGCCGCATCAGATGTTGAAGCTGGGTTTGATGCAGCAGACGAATGATGGCCGGTTTGCGTTTGCGATGCAGGTTGCGACGTTTCACAACCGATAACGAACAAAGCCCAGATCAACACAATCGCGGTCAAGAATGAACGGCTACCACCACTGTCTGGCGTGGAAACCCCAAAGGCGTGAACTGTGAAAACCCAGTGCAACGCACTGGAGACGCGCCGCCAAACCTCCGCAAGCTTTGAAGGGGCGCAATCACCAAAGGTATTTCGCCTTTTCAGGTCTTGAAATAATTGTCCGTCGTTTTCCCAGCGCGTTGCACTGGACTGCTGTATTTCGCCCCTTTGGGGCTTATTTAGTTTCATTTGAACTTACCGCTCAAGCTCTTCTTTGCGAATTGGTTTTCCTTCCCACATCCAGACGCCGTTTTCTTTGACCAACAAACGTGCTGCGCTGCCTGCGACCGGCGGCGTGTTCAGCTTTGGCAGCCAGCGTGCGTGTTCGGTTTTGATTTTGGCGAAACGCGGATTGCTTGCCAGATTCGTCCATTCGTTTGGATCGGTTTGGTGATCGTACAACTCTTCGGAACCGTCCGCATATCGAATGTAGCGCCAGCGTTCCGACCTGACCGAATGATTGTCCAGATTGTGCGTTGTGATCGCTGGCCAAGCGCGCGCAGCTTTCGGATTTTTCAGCAGCGGCGCAATGCTGTGGCCTTCCAGTTCTTTTCGAGCAGGCAAACCGCTCAATTCCACCAGCGTCGGATACAGGTCCAGCAACTCCACCGGGCGATTGCTTTTCGCGCCGGCAACAATGCCCGGCCCGGCGAAAATCAGCGGCACTCGTGTGGAGCGTTCCCACAACGAATTTTTGCCTGTAATTCCCTTCTCGCCCAAATGCCAGCCGTGATCCGACCACAACACAATGACCGTGTTGTCAGCGTGTGGGCTTGCTTCCAGCGCATCCAGCAACCGCCCAACCTGAGAATCCATAAAACTGATCGAAGCCAGATACGACCGCACCAGCGGACGCCATTGGTTGTTGGCTTTCAACCACGACAAACGCGGTTCAGGCAATTTCCAGTGCAAATTCCAGGCGAATTCCGGCACATCATCGCGGTCATCCGCTTTGACCGGAGGCATCTGCAAAGTCGCGTCCGGATACAGATCAAACCATTTTTGCGTCGTAAAACACGGCACGTGCGGCAATCGAAACCCCGCACCGATAAAAAACGGTTTGTCCGTCGGAGCAGCTTTCAAATATGCGATGGCGGAATCTGCAATTTTCCAATCCGGTTGGTCTTCGTCGCGTTCCGGGAAAACGCCCCAATCCATCGCTTTGATTTTATCCGGCGTGTTGACGAATTTTGCCGCCGGGAAAATCAGTGCACCGTTGTCGCCCCAAGTATTGAATTCCCGTTCGCGTTCCGCAGGTTTGATCGAACCGTCATGAAAAATCTTTCCCGCGTTAAATGTGACATAGCCATTTTCCGCCAGATGCCGTGGCAACATGACTTGATCTTTCAACGCAGGAACTGCGCGAACTCCCGGCTGCAAGGTGTACAGCCCGGTCGTTGAAGGCCGCAACCCCGACAACAAACTGGCGCGCGAAGGATTGCACAGCGGCGATTGCGTGTGCGCGTTGGTGAACGTCACGCCGCGCTTGGCAAGCCGCGCGAAGTTCGGCGTTTTGACTTGCGGATGCCCGCCCAGCGGTTCCACCCAATCATTCAAATCATCCACCGCAATAAACAGATAGTTCGGCGGACGTGAAGTTTTTTGCTGGGCTTGCGCGATTGGCAGAATGACCACCAACAAGAGCGCCAGCCCAAATAAGAACCGCAGGTTTTTCATTCGGGTCTCCAGGGAAAGTATCTGCCGCGTGTTTTAACTTCGCGGCTCGAAGGTGTCAATAAAGTTACGGGCAAACTTCAGACAATCGGCAAACTGGGTTAGTCTCTGCCAGCAAAACCGCGAATGGAGAAATTTATGAATCTGACCGCACTGAAAGAAACAATCCTGGACCACGCCACCAAAGGCTTGCCGTATGGCGCTCAAGTCTCTTCTGCCGAAATTGCTGCCAACCGCTGGAACGTGCTGAAAGGCGATTTGCCGTTTCCGCTGATGGTGCTGAAAGAATCGGCGCTTGACCACAATCTGCGAGCGATGGCTGCCTGGTGCCAGGAAAACAATTTCCTGCTGGCTCCGCATGGGAAAACCACAATGTGTCCGCAGATTTTCGCCCGTCAGTTCGATCACGGAGCCTGGGCGATGACCGTGGCCTCGGTTTCGCAGGCGCTGGTATGTTTGAATTTCGGCATCAAACGAATCGTGATTGCCAATCAAATTGTCGGCGCTTCGAACTTGCGTTCCCTGACGGCGGCGATCAACAGCTACGGTTTCGTTGAGTTTTACTGTTTGATTGACAGCGTGGCCAGCGTCAAACACCTGGCAGAAGGCTTGAAACGATATGGCGCGACCAGACCAATCAACGTGCTGGTCGAATGGGGACGCAACGGATGGCGAACCGGCGTGCGTTCCGAAGAAGCCGGTTTGCACGTGTTTGCCGAAGCCAGCAATCATCCGCTGCTGAACGTTTGCGGCGTCGAAGCGTTCGAAGGCTTGGCCAGCGCCGCAACGCGCGACGAAGAAGCGCAGCTTGTCGGCGACTTCCTGCATGGCTTGGAAGGGTTGGCCAAAACTTTGCGCCAGAATTGGTCTGGCAGTGAATTGCCGCTGTTCAGCGTCGGCGGCAGCGCCTTCCTGGATCGCGTGCAGCAAGTGGCCAAACCGCTGACGGAAAACTTCCGCGTCGTCGTGCGCAGCGGCTGTTATGTGACGCACGATCACGGAATGTACGACCGCAAACAAGCGGCGGCGCTGGAACGGTCTGGCGGCACGATTCCTGAATTCAAACCGGCGATGGAGTTGTGGTCTTACGTGCAATCCATTCCCGAAGCACGTCGCGCGTATCTAACTTTTGGCAAACGCGATTGCGCTTACTGCGCGGACATGCCGAAGCCGTTGTTTACGCTTTCCGAAGGTGAACGCTTGAACGCAGCCCGATCCATGGCAAGCACAAAAGTCGTCAACCTAAACGACCAGCACGCTTATCTGGATTTGAGCGGTGAAGAGCATTTGCAAGTTGGCGATCTGGTTTGTTGCGGGATTTCGCATCCGTGTCTGGCGTTCGATAAATGGCGAGCGATTCCGGTGGTCAATGATGATTACGACGTCATTGATCTGTACCACACGTTTTTTTGAAAACTACAAAACTGGCACAAAGATATGGGCAAAAAAGTTTTTCTGCTCCCATTTTTCTGCCAGCAAACAGCTTTTGTATTCAATTGGAACTTATGCTTTACACCATTCGACTGTGCATTCTTCTTTTTGCGGTTTGTTCATCGGCGCTGGCGCAATCTTCAAACGTTGAAGCAGTCACCAAAAAACTGGCGTCTGCCGAATTCGCTGGCCGAACCTCAAAAAGCGAAGGCGCTAAAAAAGCTGCCGACTTCATCGCCAGCCAGTTTCGCGACGCTGGCTTGAAGCTGTTGCCCAGCGCAGCGCCAAACGTCGCCGGTGTGATCGAAGGCAAAGAACGCAAAGACGAGTTTGTTCTTGTTAGCGCGCATTACGACGGCTTCGGTGGGGCGTTTGCCGGAGCGATGGATAACGCCGCAGGTGTCGCGGTGATGATCGAAGTCGCCAAACTGCTGGGGAAAACTCCGCCACAACGAAGCGTTTTGTTCATTGCCGTTGACGGAGGCGAACAGAACAACTCTGGCGCGAAACTTTATGCCGAACGTCCAATGGTTCCGCTGGACAAGATTGTCGCGGCAATCAACTTGACCGGGTTTGGCGGGGGCTTCGGCGAGCATTTGTACGAAACGTTGTTTGTCATCGGAGCCGAATTTTCGCCGCAGCTTGCCGAAGCCGTCACGAAACAGAAACGCGGTGGCGCTTCGTTGACAATGTTTGGCGATGACGTAACGCGGTTTATCGGCACAGAACATTTTCGCTTCAAACTGGGGCAGGTTCCCGCCATTACCATCACAAACGGCATTCATTACGCCTATCATTCCAAAGCCGACGTGCCCGCTCGCATCAACTTCCCTGCCCTGGAAAAACATCCGGCGATGCTGGCCAAGCTGATTGCAGAGATTGCCAATACGCCCGGCAAAATCGAACGCTCGGCGCAGCCCAGTTACGACGCCGATGAAACTTCGGAATGGTTGCGCTTGCTGACGGCGTTGCGCGAAAACGTCCTCAAAACGACCGCGAACAAGGCTGGCCAACAGCACATTGACGACACGATGCTGGAACTGAAACGCTTCAAAGGCCGCGCCGTCAATGATCCCAAAGCCCGCGAAGCCGTCATCTTGCGCGCCGCCAGCATCTGTTTTTACATTGCCAATCCGAACGGAGTTGAATACAACTCGCTGCTGGACGCTGCCAGAAATGCCGAACAAAGCGGCCAACGCCAGCAAGCCATCGCCGCGTATCAAAAGCTGCTGAAGTTCATCGAAGACGAATATCGCCGCGACGATCAAACGACGACTGAGATTCGCCAGCGGCTGGCAAAACTTGGCGCGCGCAATTAACCATTCACAATTAACCGACAGGAGAAAACTCTTCTCTTCCCTGACCGAGAATGGGTAATGGCGAATGGATAATGGGTAATTGAATAGTAAAAATGAGGACTCCTCCATGCGCAGTCTATGCAAATGCTTGCTGACAATCATCGTCTTTGCCATCTCGACGTTTGTTTTCACCTCACAAGCTCAGCAGCCAACACAGCCACCGCAGAACGATCCGATTGCGAAATTGCTGGAACTGGCTGCACCGTTGCCCGATTCTGCCTACGATTACGAAGACCCGTGGGAGCGCGAAAATCCGCCGCCAATTCCAGACGAAGATGCGCCGATTGAATTGCTGGTGAAATACTGGTCGCGTCCAGCTTCATCGCCAGAACGCAGCTTGCCAAACGACAAAATTCGCCAGCGCTTGCTGGACGCTGCCGAACAGGATTCAGAAATCTTGCCGAAACTGATCGGCCTAATGCCGGATACGCCCGAAGCGCACAACCGCATCAAAGCCATTCTGGATGCTCGGCCAAAATTGAATGTGGAATGGGGCATCGGCACCATCAGTGGAATCCGCCGCGAAGACACGGACGAGCTTTTCTGGCAATGGCCTGTGCGGGACTGGCTGATGAAACGCAGCCAGCATTTTCGCGACGAATTGTTTGCTGAAGCCAGCAAGATGCTTCAAACGAAAGCCAACGCAATCGGCAGTTCGGGCGTTGTTACTGTGGACATCGAAGGCGCGCTGGAATCTTTGATTCAATTGGATTGGGAAAAAGCCAAACCCTTGCTGGATAAACAAGCGGCGTCGGATTCGCCCCATCTGGTGGCAAAGTCGCTGGGGCTTCAATTCAAACATGCCGTTGAAACGGCAGAAGCTTCACAACAAGCAGTTCTGTTGGAACGACTGCTGCAAATCGCCAACGACAAAGAAGCTGCGGAATCGGCGCGCCGCGAAGCCAGAAATGCTTTGCTGAAAACCGACTGGCCGGGACGCGATCAATATTACTTATCGCTGTTCAATGACGAAGAACTGAGTGAAATCATAGACATTGGTGCATCAGACGTTCCGCTTGCTGCGCCGCTCTATGAAAATCCCGACAAATGGATTCCAGTCGTCGCCCAGTTAATCGGCAATCCGAATCGCAAAATTCACGATACAGCGATCAACGTGTTGATGCGTGGCAGCGGACGCCCCCCACGCAAAGAAGCCTTGTTGCCTCTGCTGCCTTGGCTGACAGATCCGAACTGGGGGCCAGCCAAGCTCAAATATGACCGTGAAGGCCTAGTCCAACGTCTAGCGAATGTTCAGATTCCAGAGGCAATTCCTTATCTGATTGAGGTTCTGGAAGGAAATGAACGTGATCTGAAAATCTTTGCGGCTCGTGTTTTTGAGAACTATCCCGTTCCACAAGCTGGTCCTGCTTTACGAAAAGCTGGCCCAAAGGCTGCGCCTGCCTGGAGAAGTTCATTCAGCAGAGCGTTGATAAGATGCGGAGCGCTTAATGATGCGGAGAAGTTAGCATACCTGGAACTCTACGCCTCAAAAGTCGATAGGGTAGATGATAAGGAGTTGGGCTATGGTTTTATCGGAGGTGATTTTGGCTCCTTTGATTGGATGATTGGCTCTGATCTTAGTGAAGACAAAAACGCGCCGCACTACCTTGCATCGGCCTTGATCGAACGAGTCAAAGCTTTGCAGCCAACCAATCCAACTCTGGCAGACAATCTGCTGTTGATCGTTCAACGTTGGCCGGCTCCGGCGGCTTTTCAAAACATCACGGAACGCATCGGAAATGGAACTGCCGACCATCGAGCCATCGGACAAGCACTGCGGCATCGAGATAAGTTTCGCGCCAGCGCTGGGCTAGAACTGCAAGCGTTGACCAAACGCGGCGGACGCGCTGCCGGAATTGCTGCGGCTTTGCTTGGCGATCAAGACAGCGAGAAAGAAATACTGCGTGGCCAGGACCGCGAAGCGCAAACAGCTTTGCTGGCTTGTGCCCGATTGTTGCGCGAAGCCTTGCCGGTTGAAGCTGTCGGCGCTCTGTACGCCGTGAAAGACAATTCGTTGCTCAGAAAAGCGGTCGACCTGTACCTGGAAAGCGAAGACAGCGCCGGGGCTCGCAAACTGATTTTGGCCGCTCACCCAAACGAAGCTTTGATTCTGGGCGCGCAGCGGTCGTTTGATCCAAGACCGTTAGGCCCGGCATTCAACTGGGAAGAAAGGCTGCGTCTGGAAGTAAAACGACCAAATGGTTCGGAAGAAATTTTCGGGATGGCGTTTGGCATAACCGCCAGACGCACTGTCAGCATTCGCGTCCGGCGCGGCAAAGCAATTGTCATTAAATCCAAGGACGATTCGCGCGAAGAGTTCCGCGAGCTTACAGACGACGAATTCGCTCAAATCCGTGAGTTGTTTGACGCAACTGATTTCGACAACCTGCCGCCGTTGATTCAGGTTCCAGCCAGCAACAACTTCACGCGTCCAACGAACAATAACGTAAGCTTCGCTTCTCGCGCTTCGACTGAAACCTTCCAGTTCGTTCATCTGTTGGCCAACGGCGGGCGGCGCGTCTATGCTCAATTGACGTTACCAATCAGAAAAGAAACGAACACCTACCAAAAACTCTATGCGCTGTTTTCGCGGCTGGAAAAATCCGAAGGGTTCAGACTGCGCTACAAACTGGCCGACAAGATTGAAGGGCTGGAAGTTCAGTTGGCGGACGAAGACAAATCCGTCAAAACCGTTTGCCAACAAGGCTCGGAAATCCGCGTATTGATAGGCAATAAGTTTGAAACCAACGGCAAACAGTGGTTCACGGTTTCGGCTAACGGCTTGGGCGGCGAAACGGAGGAGCCTGAAGCATGCCAAGTGCTGGGTGCACAGAAAGAGCTAGACAAGCAGATTGGCGGTGCAGGAGACAGCAATCGCGGAGCTTGGCGAGTGCGCGCAGGCGCAGACACCATTCAATCCGGCTATCTGGCGGGTGATCCAAATTATGCGGAAGGATTGTGGAAAGTCCGCGCCGGCAAAGCGCCTGAGCGGATTTCCGACATCCGCTTGCAATGGTTGCTGGTGGCTGGCAGACGTTGGGTGCTGGGCAGTCAAACAGGGGAAAATCATCTACAAACCTTACGGCGATTCGATTTGCGAACGAATCGCCTGCTCAACACAGCTGTTCCCGCAGCCGATTACGTTCAGCCAATAGCCGAAATCCCTGAAACTGGAAAAGTCCTGATTGCCTGTTACGAAACGAATTACCTTCAACCGTCAAAAACGGATTTTTATCTGCTTGATCCGGCAACCGGAGCTGCTCAGCCGGTCAAAGGCGAGTTTCGTCCGCTGCAACAGCAAAGCTTTCGCCCGTTGCAATCGGTTGCCGGTTCAACCAAATTTTGGGCTGCGATCCCGGATGAAAAGCTGAATCGAACGCAGATCGGCATGTATGATGCGCAGCGGTTCGAATTCAAATCGCTGGCCGATTTGCCTGAAATAAAGTTCGACAGCATGCACATGTGGGTGATGGATTTTGCGGGCGAATCGGCCAGAAAAGTCATTTTCGCCTACAACGGTCACTTGCTAAGCCTCCCATTCTCAGCACCTTAGCCAAAAAATCCAATAATGATCCATTGGAATGACCAATTGATATTGCAGTTCTTTTGACGTTGTGCGATATTCCGCGCCGCTTACCGATAAAAAAAAATCTGCTGGGAAAAAATAAAAAATGGCCTGATGACCTCAGGCTTTTGAACTCATCAATTTACAACTGTGTGGCCGGTAATGGCAGTGAAAGCTGTTATGCCTGCCAAGTTAAACGTGCGTCCAATTCCGCGACGTGCATATCCATATCAACATCACCATCACCATACCCCTCGGAGGTTAATGAAATGCACAGGATCATGAGACTCAGCAGTTTTCTTATCCTGGCACTCGCGCTGGTAGGTTCTGCATTTGCGCAGACCACCAGCGGTTCGATTGCTGGAAATATCGCTGACCAGAATAACGCCGCAATTAGCGGCGCTTCGGTCAAAATTTCTGACACGGGCAAAGGCTTCACGTTGTCGGCAACGACAGACAGCGAAGGCCGCTTTGTGTTTCCAACCGTGCCTCCTGGCACATACACCTTGGCCATTGAAGCCAAAGGTTTCAAAAAGTCGGAACGCACCGGTCTGCAACTGGTTGCCAACGACAAAATGACGCTTGGCGACATTGCACTGGAAGTCGGTGCGGCAAGTGAAACCGTTACCGTGACTGCCGAAGCGACGCGCGTTCAGGCGGAAAGCGCCGAGCGCTCATACGCGATTCAAGGCGAAATCGTGCAGAACATCGCCGTCAATGGACGCGGATTCATCCGATTGGCTTCGTTGGCGACAGGTGTTGTGTTCAACAACAACGTGGGCAATAGCGAAGAAATCGCCAACGTCTCTGCCAATGGTTTGCGCACCAGCGCCAACAACCTGCAATTGGACGGCGTGGCAATTGTTGATACCGGCAACAACGGCACGATGATCAGCGTCAACGTGGACGCCATCGCCGAATTCAAAGTGTTGACGTCAAACTACCAGGCGGAATTTGGACGTTCGGCAGGCGCACAAATCAGCGCCGTGTCGAAGGGCGGCACAAAAGAGTTTCATGGATCGTTTTATGCGTTCCGTCGCCACGACGGCATGAACGCCAACACCTGGATCAACAACCGCAACAGCACACCGACCAACAAAATCAACAAACCGCGTCTGGATCAACGCGACATCGGTTATACGATTGGCGGACCGGCTTACATCCCTGGCGTGTTCAATAAAGAAAAAGACAGGTTCTTTTTCTTCTTCAGCCAGGAACATCAAAAACGCCTGACGCCGCCGACATCGCCCACGAATGTGCGCGTGCCAACGGCGTTGGAACGCGCCGGAGACTTTTCACAATCCACGGACAATACAGGCGCTTTGTTCCCGTACATCCGCGATTACACGTTGAACGCACCTTGCAATGCTTCCAATACGGCGGGCTGTTTCAGAGACGGCGGCGTGCTGGGCAAAATTCCTGCCAACAGGCTGTATCCGCTGGGGCTGAAAATTCTGAGCATTTATCCGTTGCCGAACTCCAACCAGCCAGGCGCGAATTTCAACTACCAAACTCAGGAACCGACCAGCGCACCGCAACGCCAGGATTTGTATCGCGGCGACTGGGTGATCAACGATAACTGGCGCGCAACCGGCAAATACCTGTACAACAAAAACAGCCCGGTTCAACCGTATGGATCCTTCGTGCTGGGAACCAACATGCCTGATTTTGCGGTGGACTTTATCAATCCCCGCTATAGCGTGACGGGAACTGTCACAGGCTCTATCAATCCGACGACTGTGCTGGAAGTGACCTTCGGGCAAAGCCATAACTCCATTGACATTCTGCCGCACAACCCGAAATTCAATCGGGCTGGTTTGGGACTGACTGGGATCCCGGTTTTGTTCCCCAACGCGGTTCAGATTGATTCACCGCCGCGTTTCCAATACGGCGGACGTGTCGCCAACGCACCGAACATCGGCGCCAACAACGCGCCATTTTATAACTTCAACACGACGCGCGACTGGTCGGTCAACCTGTCGAAAATCGCCGGATCACACAACTTCAAATTTGGCTGGTTTTGGCAAAACAGCTTCAAACCGCAAAGCAGTTTCGCCGCCAACAACGGTGACTATGTTTTCACCGACAACGCCAGCAACCCATTCGACACGCAGTTTGCGTTTTCGAACGCGGCGACGGGCGTTTACAACACGTTCAATCAGGCTTCGGCCTATGTCATCGGCAAATACCGTTACAACAACATCGAATGGTATGCCCAGGACAACTGGAAAGTTACCGACAAATTGACGTTTGATTACGGTGCGCGTTTTTACTGGATTCAGCCGCAATTTGACGAAGATTTGCAGACGGGCAACTTCCTGCCGGACCGCTTCAATCCGTCCAATGCGTCGTTGCTGTATCGTCCGGTTTGCGTCGGCAACGCGAATCCGTGCAGCGGCGACAACCGCCGCGCGGTTGACCCACGCCTGCTTGTGCCGGGCTTTGTGCCTTCTGCGGCAAACACCCTGGCCGGATTGTTCATTGGCCGTCTGGTTCCCAACACGGGTTCCATCACAAACGGCGTGCTGACCGCCGGAGCGGGTCTGGAAAAAGGCACCTACAAAAATCGCGGCGTCCAGTTTGCGCCCCGTTTTGGATTTGCCTATGACCTGACTGGCAAACAAAACTTCGTCGTCCGTGGCGGCCTGGGTATTTTCTATGATCGTCCACAGGGCAACACCGTGTTTGACCTGGTGCAAAACCCACCAACGACACTGGCTCCGACATTGACCTTCGGGTTGATGCAACAACTCAATTCGGGCCAGATTCTGCTTGCTCCGCCCAGCCTGGTTGCCTTTGACCGTCAGGGCAAAGTGCCGACCAGCTATGCCTATAACCTGGGCATTCAATACAAACTTCCGCTCGATGCCGTGCTGGACGTTTCGTACGTCGGTACTTCAGGACAACACTTGCTGCAACGCCGCAACATCAATGCTCCGGCTTACGGCGCAGGATATGCGGCATCCAATCAAGATCCGACGCTGGCAGCCAATACCCTCCCCGGCGCTACGGCGCTGCCGGTAGACTTCCTGCGTCCGTATCAGGGCTTCGGCAACATTTCGTTCATCGAACCGTCGGCAAGCTCCAACTACCATTCGCTGCAAACTTCCGTCCAACGCCGTTACACCAAAGGGCTGTTGGTTGGCGTGAACTACACCTGGTCAAAGGTGTTGGGAACGATCACCAACGATCTGCCGGGCATCAACGGTTTCGGCGCTCCGCATGTTCTGGATAATCGCCGCGCCAATTACGGTCCGCTGGATTTCGACCGTCCGCATAATTTCAACGTCAACTGGGTTTGGGACCTGCCGAAGGCCACCGATAACAAGAGCCTGGGTTATGTTGCGAACGGTTGGCAGTTGTCTGGTATCTATCGCTACCAGACAGGTGCTCCCTACAACGTGAGCGCAGGGGTCAACGGACTTTCGACCTACGGATTGACTGGAACGTCTCAACTAGAAGGCCACCGTGTTGTTCTGTTGAAAAATCCGGGCAGCGGCAACAGCAACGACCCGTATCGAATGTTAGATGTGACGGCGTTTGCTTCGCCGAATTTCGGCAGCTTCAGCTATGAATCGGGACGCAATTTCTTGCGCGTCGGCCCGATTAACTCTTGGGACTTGGCGCTCTCAAAAGAGTTCCGCGTCAAAGAGCGCTATCGCTTCGAAGCTCGCCTGGACGCTTTCAACGCCTTCAACCACACGCAATTTGACGGCGTCAATGGCGGTGCGGTTTTCTCCGGACCGAACAGCAGCACCATTACCAACCTGGCCAATGAACAAACCAACCGGAATGGCTTTGGC
Organism: uncultured Heliomicrobium sp.; assembly: GCA_964383955.1. Taxonomy (GTDB): domain Bacteria; phylum Acidobacteriota; class Blastocatellia; order RBC074; family RBC074; genus RBC074. Next base: position 19,025 of record CAYLJQ010000018.1, read on the forward strand.
TCCATCAACTCGGTGCGCTTGCCGCGCAACATGCAATGGTCGTTGCGCTTCCAGTTCTAAACTGTAAGCCGACCCAACCAAAGGCCGGATTCTTTACCGCGAAAGAATCCGGCCTTTTTCACAAAAACTTTCAGGAGGCATCTCTATGATTTGTCGCAAGAGTCCATCAATCGCGGGAATGTTCCTGCTATTCTGCGCCGCTGTTTCTTCCGCCTTCGCCCAACCCGCCCAACGCCAACCCACTCCCAACGACACCCTGAAATCGCCCGAAGTGCTTTCGGACGGACGCGTTGTGTTCCGCATTTATGCGCCGAAAGCCGACGAAGTCACCGTCGGCGGCGATTGGATTCCGCAAGGCTTGGGAACCGGCGGTAAACTGGCCAAAGACGATCAAGGCGTTTGGTCATTAACAGTCGGTCCGCTGCCCGCAGATTTTTACAGTTATTCCTTCACGGTGGACGGCGTGCGGACGCTGGACCCCAAGAACGCATTCATCAAACAGGGCGTCAACAGCCTGGACAATATGGTTTTCGTCCCCGGAGCCGCCGCCGCATTTCAAGACAGCAAAGCCGTTCCGCACGGAGAAATTCGCAAGGTCTGGTACAAATCCTCGACGTTGAACGAAGAGCGACGGCTGCACGTTTATTTCCCGCCGGGCTATGACAGCAGCAAAGGCAAATACCCTGTCTTTTATCTGCTGCACGGTGGAGGCGATGAAGATTCCGGCTGGAGCACCATTGGCCGTTCTGGATTCATTCTGGACAACCTGATCGCCGCTGGCAAAGCCAAACCGATGCTGGTAGTGATGCCCAATGGCAGCTTGCCGCGTCCGCCTGTTGTTCCGGGAGCGCCGCCTGATCCGGCTGCAAACGCCGCATTTCAAGATAAGTTTGTCAGCGAACTGCTGAAAGACATTGTGCCGTTTGTCGAAAAGACCTATCGCGTTTTGCCGGGCAGCGCCAACCGCGCGCTGGCGGGGCTTTCAATGGGGGGAGGCCAAACAATGCGCGTCGTCGGCAGCAATCCCGACCAGTTTGCTTATGTCGGCGTGTGGAGCGCAGGCGTCAATCCGCAAACAACCGCCGACTTTGAAAAACGCAATGCTTTGTTGCTGGAAAATGCCGACAAAGCCAACAAAGCAATCAAACTGTTTTCGATCAGTTGCGGCGAAAAAGACACGCTGGCTTTTGCGGGGTCAAAAAATCTGGACGAGATTCTGAAAAAACGTAACATCAAACACGAAATGAACGTCAGCGCAGGTGGACATACCTGGATCAACTGGCGGATTTATTTGAATGATTACGCACAGAAGCTGTTCCAAACGGGCAAGTAACCAGCAGTGGTTTGCCTCTTCGCCGCCATAGCGGCAGTTGAGTTTAGCCGTGGGTTTTCAACCCACGGTAAGGTTAAGCGCATTCCGCTCGTCGCGTCAGCGACGATTGAATTCAGTCGTCGCTGACGCGACGAGGTGACTATCTTCGCTCTACCCGGCGTTGAAACGCCGGGCTAAAGTCAGCCGCCGCTATGGCGGCGAAGAGCAGGCCGAACAGTCGTCAAAGTCGTCATGTTGACCAACCAATCGCAAGGAACTATTCAAATGAAACCAGCACCAAGCAAAATTTCAATCATCCACGCATTGCTCTTCGCTGCGGCCTTTGCTGCAAGCGTTTTCGCCCAAACACAGGTCAAAATTGCCAACGGCACGCTGGAAGGCGTGGTCGAAAAATCCGGCATTCGCAGCTTCAAAGGCGTTCCGTTTGGCGCTCCGCCCGTAGGCGATCTGCGCTGGAAACCGCCGCAACCTGTCAAAGCCTGGACGGGCGTGCGCAAAGCCGACAAGTTCGGCCCGCGCTGCATGCAACGCGCAATTTTCGGCGATATGAATTTTCGCTCCGACGGCATGAGCGAAGATTGCCTGTACCTGAATGTCTGGACTCCGGCCAAAACTGGCAAAGAAAAATTGCCTGTGCTGGTGTACTTTTTTGGCGGCGGCTTTATGGCGGGTGATGGTTCGGAGCCGCGTTACGACGGCGAAAGCATGGCGACCAAAGGCATTGTCACCATTTCGATCAGTTACCGCTTGAGCGTCTTTGGCTTTATGGCGCATCCGGAATTGACGAAAGAATCGCCCAACAAATCTTCAGGCAATTACGCGCTCTTCGATCAATATGCGGCGTTGAAATGGGTCCAGGAAAACATTGCGGCCTTCGGCGGTGATCCGAAGCGCGTAACCATCGCAGGCGAATCTGCCGGTTCTATCGCAGTCAGCGCCCAAATGGCTTCGCCGTTGTCGAAGAATCTGATTGCTGGAGCCATCGGCGAAAGCGGCTCGATTATGGGAGCGCTTTCCGCGACTCCGCTCAGTGAAGGCGAACAAGCTGGCGTGAAGTTTGGCCAGGCGATTGGCAAAGAATCTTTAGCCGCGCTTCGCGCCATGCCCGCCGATCAATTGCTGGAAGCGACTGCAAAACCGGGCTTGCCGCGTTTTTCGCCGGTTGTGGATGGTTACTTTTTCCCCAAAGCTCCGGTAGAAATCTTCACTGCGGGCGAACAAGCGCGCGTGCCGCTGCTGGCCGGATCGAACTCCGAAGAATCCGGGGCCGCTGGCGTGCTGGCACGCGAAACGCCGACCGTTGAAAATTACAAGAAGGCGCTCGAACGACTCTATCCGGGCAAAGCCGAACAGGTTTTCAAACTTTATCCAGCCACCAACGAAAACGAAGTGCTGGACGCCGCGCGTGATCTGGCCGGAGATCGGTTCATCAGTTTCAGCACCTGGAAATGGGTGGAACTGGCGACAAAGACTGGCGGCAAACCGACGTACTATTACCGTTACGACCGCCCGCGTCCGGCGATGCGTCCCGAAATGGGCAACGCGCAAGCTGGCTTGGCCGGTGGCGTCATTCGCAACCCGCAGCCAAGCGCAGGTCCGCCGCGACCGGCTCCACGCGGCGCGGTGCATTCCGCTGAAATCGAATACGCGATGGGCAATCTGGATGGCAACAAGGTGTATGCCTGGACGCCGGACGATTACAAAGTCTCGAAGGTGATGCAGGAATACTTTGCCAACTTCATCAAGACCGGAAATCCCAACGGCAAAGGCCTGCCGAAATGGCCGACATTCAAGGAAAACCAGCGAATGATTATTGATGTGAACACTCGCGCCGAAGCCGACACCGTTCGCGCGCGGTATGAATTTCACGAATCCTTACTGAAAAAATAGCTTTTTTGGAGTGCTGCGGCTCGACGCAGCTTTCGCATTCGATTCCGAAAGCTCCGCCCGGTCGCGGCACTCTCAATTGGCCAAACTGGGATGAACACTTATGAGCGAATACCTATTCACCAAAATCCGCCAGCAATTCGACAGCACGTCGCTCAGCAATATTGAACAAACTGTCATCGAACAGGTTTCCGCAAAACTGCACATTTCCCCCGGAGCGAGCATCGCCATTGGGGCAGGTAGCCGCGGCGTCGCCAACATTGCCCGCATCGTTGGGGCGGTCGTCAACGCCGTCAAAGCCAAAGGCGGCGCGCCATTCGTCTTCCCGGCGATGGGCAGCCACGGCGGAGCGACAGCCGAAGGCCAGCAGGAAATTCTGGCCTCGTACGGCATCACCGAAGAAACAATGGGTTGCCCGATTCGTTCTTCGATGGAAGTCGTCCAACTGGACAACGGCGGATTGGAATTGCCGCTGTACATGGACAAACACGCCCACAATTCCGACGGCATCATTCTGGTCAACCGCATCAAACCGCACACGGCGTTTCACGGAGAGTTTGAAAGCGGTTTGGTCAAAATGAGCATCATCGGACTCGGCAAAGAACGGCTGGCCAATGCCATTCACAGCTTCGGCATTTACGGATTGAAAACTCTGATGCCACAAGCCGGGCGGAAAATTCTGGAAACGGGCAAAGTGCTGCTGGGCGTGGGCATCGTCGAAAATGCATACGATCAAACCGCGATCATCGAAACGCTGACTCCGGCGGAAATTCTGGTGCGCGAACCTGTGCTGCTCGACATAGCCAAGGCCAAACTGCCCAGCTTTCCGCTGAACGAAATTGATGTGCTGATGGTGGATCAAATCGGCAAAAACATCAGCGGTTCCGGCATGGATCCGAACATCATCGGGCGTATGCGGATTCGCGGCGAAGTGGAACCGGCATTCCCCAGCATCAAATCCATCGTCATTACGGATTTGACCGACGTTTCGCACGGCAATGCATGCGGCATCGGCTTGGCGGATGTGGCGACGCGGCGTTTGGCCGATAAAGTGGATTGGGATGCGACGTATATGAACGGCGTGACCAGCGGATTTTACGAACACTTTATGTTGCCCATCGTCGCGCAAACAGACAAACAGGCGCTGGAATGGGGCATACGCGGCAGCCACGATCCGCACAAACCCAAAAAGCTGGTGCGCATCACGGACACGCTTCACCTGGACGAAATGTATGTGTCCGAACCCGCGCTGGAAGAAGTAAAAGGCAAAGTGGAAATCGTCGGCAATCCCGTGAGTTTGTTTGATCAACAGGGATCGTTGATTCCATTTTGAGCAATCTATCTAACATAAACCGTTTAACGCACAGGCGCTAAGCAGCAAGGACGCCAAGATACTTTGGGCATAGGGTGGCCAGGTACTCCAGCTGTCACTGTATCGTTGGTCTTTGCGCCTTTGTGGCTTTGCGTTGAGTTCAAGCTCCCTGCTTAGCCTTGTTGTGGAAAAAGATGCTTCATTTAACCAAACTCCGAATACTGATTGTTTGCCTGTTTGTTGCTGGAGCAGTTATGGCAATGATGCCGTCGCTTCACGCGCAAGACCCGCCAACCGGCGGAGGCCGCCGCGGAGGCAATATCCGCGAATTTCTCGGCCTGGAAAAACCGCCCGATATGGCAGCCGCCGAACGCGGCGCGCCGCTCTATGCTGCCAGTTGCGCGTTCTGTCACGGCCCCAAAGCCCGTGGCGCAGAAGGACCGAATCTGATTCGTTCGGTCGTAGTCTTGCACGATGAAGACGGCAACAAGGTTGTTCCCTACCTGCGCAAAGGCAATCCCGAAAAAGGCATGCCCGCATTTCCCAGAATGAGCGAAGAGCAGCTCAAAGACATCGCGCAGTTCCTGCATCTGCAAGTCGAGCTGACGGCAAATCGCGGAACGTACAAACGGCTGAACATCGTCACCGGCAACGTTTCGCGCGGGGAAACCTTTTTCAACGGCGAAGGCAAATGCTCAACCTGTCATTCCGTCACCGGCGATCTGGCAAAGATCGGCAGCAAGTTTCCGCCGGACACAATTCAGAACCGTTTTCTGTGGCCGGGCGGCGGAGGCTTTGGTGCGCCGACTCGTCCGAAAAAAGCGACGGTGACTTTGCCTGACGGCACGACTGTCAAAGGCACAATCAAGCTGCTGGACGATTTCAACGTGTCGCTTTATGACGAGGCGGGCAATTACCATTCGTGGTCGCGCGAACACAGCAAGCTCAAGCTGACGATCGAAGACCCGCTGAAAGCCCACCGCGAATTACTGGACAAATATACCGACGAGGTCATGCACGATCTGACCGCTTATCTGGTGACCATCAAATGAAGCTGCGCCAAATTATGATTTCCATGTTGTTCGAGAAATTGTTTTTCCCACGAAGGCACACGAAGTTTCACGAAGAAACGCGAAAACGTCTGACCTTAACTTCGTGTTTTCTTCGTGTGCCTTCGTGGGCGGAAAAGTTCGTTCTTGGAAGCTGTATCTCGTTGTTATTGCTGCCGACTCTAGTCAACGGTCAAGGGCTTGACCCCAAAGCATTACTCAAACAACCGACCGACACCTGGCCAACTTACAACGGCGATTATTCCGGGCGGCGCTACAGCACGCTGACACAAATCAACGCACAAAACGTAGGCTTGCTGGCCGTGGATTGGATTTTCCGCGCCAACGTCGGCCCGCAACGCGGCGTCGGCAATCCCGAAATCAAATCAACGCCGTTGCTGGTCAACGGCATTTTATATTTCACGATGCCAAACCACGTTTGGGCGGTGGATGCGCGGACAGGCGACGAATTGTGGCACTACATCTGGAAAGATCAGGGAGGCCATCTGGTCGGTCAGCGCGGCGTAGGCATGTACGGCGACTGGCTTTATTTCGTCGGGCCTGATGGCTGGTTGATTTCCCTGGAAGCCAAAACTGGCAAGGAACGTTGGCGCAAAGAAATCGCCGACGAAAAGCGGCAGTACTTCACGACGACCGCGCCCGTGATCGTCAAAAACCACGTGTTGATTGGCGTGGGCGGCGACGCGATGGACATTCCAGGGTTCCTGTATTCCTTCGATCCGGCAAGCGGTGATATTCAATGGCGCTGGAACACAACACCGCGTCCCGGCGAACCGGGCGCTGACACCTGGCCAGACAAAAACGCCATGGAACACGGCGGAGGCATGCCGTGGATGCCCGGAACCTACGATCCCGAATTGAATCTGACGTACTGGGGAACGGGTAATCCGAATCCGGTCTACGCCGGACAAGGACGCGCGGGCAGCAACCTGTACACCTGCTCCATCGTGGCCATCAATCCTGACACCGGCAAACTGGCCTGGTACTTTCAAGCTTCGCCGCACGACACGCACGATTGGGATAACGTCGAAACGCCTGTTCTGTTTGACGCCACGATCAACGGCCAGCCGCGCAAGCTGGTGGCGCAGGCCGCGCGCAACGGATTCTTTTTCGTGCTGGATCGAACGAATGGAAAGAGCGTGGTTTCAAAAGGTTATGTTGGCGTCAACTGGGCAAAAGGCCTTGACGAACGCGGCCAGCCGATTCCCAATCCGCATAAAGACCCGAAAGTGGATGGCTCGTTGATCAACACGCCAGCAGGCGGCGGCAGCAACTGGCCTCCGCCCAGTTATAGCCCGGACACCGGTTTGTTTTACGTCAACGCGCGCGAAGGGTATAGCGTCGCTTATCTGACCGACACGGAACCAAAACCCGAAGGTTATGGCGGAACCGGCGGCGGTTTATTCGCCGAACCTGTGCTGAAAGCAATTGATATTCGCACGGGCAAAATTGCCTGGAGCCACAAATACCTGAGCGGTGGTTGGGGCAATTCCGGGCCCGGCATTCTGACAACAGCGGGCAAGCTGCTGTTCACAGGCGATGCGACAAACAATTTGATCGCATTTGATCCGGCGACGGGCAAAATCCTTTGGCACTTTCGCACCGGAGCGCTGGTCAGCAATGGGCCGATGACCTATATGCTGGACGGCAAGCAGTATTTGCTGGTCGGCGCTGGCGATTCGTTGTTCGCATTCAAACTTGTAGGCAATTCTCAAACTGGCGGGAAAAAGTAGCGCAGGTTTTCCAACCTGCGCCTGTCTTTTGTGAAAGTCCCGTTGTGGCGACAATGCGCCACACTTGAAGTCATGAACAGGTTGGAAAACCTGCTCTCGCTCGCCAGTCCATCAACAGCACTTTCAACCGGGAAACTTCTATGAACTCAATTTCCAGAAGAGATTTTTTTGTTCAAGCCGCTGCGCCGTTGGCAGCCGCTACCGTTTCGTCATCCGCGTTTGCGACATCTCCAAAACCGGCTTTTGCGCTAAGCAAAATGGGGATCGCGTCCACGTCGTATATGGGCGCGCAAATTGGCCCCGCGCCGCCGCGTCCTGCAACCACGCCTGCTCCGCGCCCACAAGCCCGCGATGCATACGCCTTTCTGGAAAAATGCCATGCGCTGGGCGCTGGGGGCGTTCAGACTTCGCTGAATGGCGATCTGACAAAGTTGCGCGCGCGCGCTGAAGAGCTTGGGATGTACATAGAAGGCATGGTTTCGATTCCGCGCAATGGCGATATGGCGGCGCTGGAAAAAGGCTTAACCGATGCCAAAGCCGCAGGCGTGTCCATTGTGCGCGCAGCGATGCTGGGCGGACGCCGGTACGAAACATTCAAAACCCTGGCCGAATGGAAAAAGTGGGTGGATCAATCTTACGACGCGCTGCGAATGGCGATGCCCGTGATCGAAAAGCATAAAGTGGTTGTCTGTTTGGAAAACCACAAAGACTGGACGCTGGAAGATTTTCTGAAGTTGCTGAGAACCTACCAAAGCGAATATCTGCAAGTTTGCCTGGATTTCGGCAACAACATTTCCCTGCTGGACGATCCGATGGAAGTCATCGAAGGGCTGGCCCGGTACGCCAAATCAACGCACATCAAAGACATGGGCTTGCAACCGTACGCCGACGGCTTTTTGCTTTCCGAAGTCATTCTTGGCCAGGGAATGCTGGATTTGCCGAAGATCGTTTCGATCATTCAAAAAGCGAATCCGGCAACCAAATTCTCGCTGGAAATGATCACGCGCGATCCGCTGAAAGTGCCGTGCATGACCAAACAGTATTGGGAAGTTTTCCCTGACCGTAATGGCAAATATCTGGCGCAAACGTTTAAGCTTGTTCAGCAAAAATCCAGCAGCACGCCGCTGCCGACGGTGGATCAACTTCCGCCTGCGGACCGATCCAAAGTCGAAGAAGACAATGTCAAAGCTTGTATTCAATACGTCAACGAAAAAGGCTTGATCGCCTGATATGGAGTGCTGCGGCTCGACGCAGCTTTTGCTTTCGTCAC
>CAYLJQ010000019.1:0-25855 GCA_964383955.1 uncultured Heliomicrobium sp.
TGAAAAAGAAAACCTTTTACTTGTTCGCTATCAGTTTGTTCCCCGTGGTCTTGCTCGGTGCTTGCACGGGTAAAACAACGGATTCAAAACCGGCGGCCAGCGCTGCACCTGACGCCGAAAAATTTGTTGCTGAAGCCGAAAAACGCTACTTGGATGTTTCGCTCAAAGAAGGACAGGCGAGCTGGGTACAGGAAAATTTTATTACTCCGGATACCGAAGCCATCGCCGCCGCCGCCCAGGAAGAAACGATAAAGACGGTCAAGGAATTGGCGGAACAAGCGCGGCAATTCGACGGGCAAAATCTTTCGCCCGATGTTGCTAGAAAATTGAGACTATTGAAGTTAGCGCTGACATTGCCTGCTCCCAGCAATCCTGACGAGCGCAAAGAATTGACTCAAATCTCCGTCAAGATGGAAGGCATTTACGGCGCTGGCAAATACTGCCCTGACGGCGATAAAGGAAAATGTCTGAGCCTTGGTGACCTGGAAAAAATCCTGGCCAGCAGCCGCAACGCCGAAGAGTTGAAAAAGGCTTGGCTTGGCTGGCATCAGGTGTCGAACAGTTACCGCAAGGATTACACGCGTTTCGTCGAACTGGTGAATAAAGGCGCGAAGGAAATGGGTTTCAAAGACAATGGCGCGATGTGGCGGTCGAATTACGATATGGAACCAGATGCGTTTGCCGCCGAAATGGAGCGTCTGTGGACGCAGGTCAAACCGCTTTATGATTCGCTACACACCTACGTGCGTGCCAAGCTGCGGCAAAAGTACGGTGACGCGGTTCCCGCCACAGGCCCGATTCCGGCGCATTTGCTAGGCAATATGTGGAGCCAGCAATGGGGTAACATCTATGACCTGGTGAAACCTCCGACCAATGATGCGGGTTACGACCTGAGCAAAATTCTGCAAAGTCGCAAAACCGACGCTCGCCAGATGGTGAAATACGGCGAAGGCTTTTTCACTTCACTCGGCTTTGATGCGCTGCCGCAAACCTTCTGGGAACGGTCGCTATTCACCAAACCCGCCGACCGCGAAGTCGTCTGCCATGCCAGCGCCTGGGATTTGGACAACCAAAAAGACGTTCGCATCAAGATGTGTATCAACATCAACGAAGAAGACTTTACGACCATTCACCACGAACTTGGCCACAACTATTACCAGATGGCTTATGCGCCGCAATCACCGCTGTACCAAAACAGCGCCAACGACGGTTTCCACGAAGCCATCGGCGACACCGTCGCGCTGTCGGTGACGCCGGAATATCTGAAGCAACTGGGATTTATTACCAGCGTGCCGGACGAAAAAGCCGATCTTGGTTTGTTGATGCGCCTGGCGCTCGACAAAGTCGCATTTCTGCCGTTTGGTTATCTGGTGGATCAATGGCGCTGGAAGGTTTTTTCCGGCGAAGTCGCCGCCGCGGATTACAACAAAGCCTGGTGGGATTTGCGCGAAAAGTACCAGGGAGTTTCGGCTCCTGAAGCGCGCAGCGAATCGGATTTTGACGCCGGAGCCAAATATCACGTCGCGGCCAATGTGCCTTACGCGCGATACTTTCTGGCGGCGATTCTGCAATTCCAGTTTCACCGCGCGCTGTGCCGTGAAGCCGGATATAAAGGCACGCTCAATCGTTGTTCGATTTACGGCAACAAACAGGTCGGCGAAAAGCTGAAAACCATGCTGGCAATGGGCCAAAGCAAACCCTGGCCCGAAGCGCTGAAAGCCATGACCGGCGAAGATAAAATGGACGCCACTGCGATCATTGATTACTTCGCGCCGCTGAAAAAATGGCTGGATGAACAGAACGCGGCAATGGCCGGGAAGTAAAGAATCGAGTCAGTACCGCGCGCGGTAGTAAGCGTTGCTTTCATCAAGCGCGCTCCTTACCAGTCGCGGTACTGACTCAATTGTCTTCAGCCGAAAATCTGGCCCAGCTTCATCGCCACCATTGCATTGCCTTCGACTTTGATCTTGCCTGACATCACAGCCATCATCGGATTTAACTCTTTACGATAAAGCTGGTTTACGGTTTCAATGGCCAGCCGCAACGTCACATCGGCAGGCTCATCATTGTGAGTCACGGCATTGGGCAAGGATTTGCCATCTATGAAAACAATGCCGCCGCAATCAAATAGAAGCTTGATCGTGGCATCGAGGCCAGAATTTTCGCCCATCTTGTGGCGAACTCCGGCGGCAAATTGGTCAACGGTGAAGTCTTTTTTTTCTTCGGACACTTATTTCTCCTGACTGAGCATTTACTCAGGTTTGATTGTTTGTGGATTGAATTTGGTCTGACGACCGGCTTGCAGCGTTGAAATCGCCGCCGCCATTTTCTCGACGTTCTGTTTGCCAGTGTGAATGCCGAAATCAATCGCAAAATTGCGCGTTTCATTTGGCTTCAACTTTGGGACACGCCCAGCCTGGCGTTCAATACTTCGGTTGGCAGGAAAGCCAGTTCCCGGTTCCAAACCTGTGACGTAGCCTTCCTCGACTGCCGTCGTGTTTTTCCAAAGTGTGAAGTAAGGAAGCTGATCCACTGAATAATTCATCGAAACAGCCTTGTCCCCCGCAGCGTTGCGCAGCATCACCGTCGTCCGGTTTTTATCATCAGCAAACGGAAGAATTCCGTAAACCTGTTCGATGAAGCCTTTGGTGGGCGCAACGTATTCACCGTAAGAGTTTATGCCTTTCGCCGCGTGCGCATTGAACGGTCGAACTTCTTTGGCGGCGGAAATGAAACGGCTGCCGCCTTCCAACAGTGGCGCACTGTAATTGGCGTGATAGATGACCTGAAATTCCTGATCGTACGCGCCGAAGTTCGTCACATCGTCTTCGATGCGAAACGTATCCGCGCTAGGTTCAGTTGAAATTTCCGTCCACAATTGCAGCTTCGGTCCGTAAAACATTCGCTCGTCCACGCGCCCGCGAATGCGAATGCGCGGCGTCGGCGCGCGATCAATCACCACTTCGACTTCCGAAGCGGGCGTGTTTCCAATTTTGCCGTGCAGCGTCAAATCCATTTCGGCTTCATCGCCCGTGTTGTTGATGAATTTGTCCTTGCCGGGGTGCCCTGCCCATTCCAATCCACAACGCACCATCCATTCGTTGAAACCTTCCAGCCAGCCAAGCCCGCCTCGGCTTTGCAAATTGATGAATTGCGGATGCACGACTTCCTTGACCGGAGAATTCCATCCCAGACGCACATCACCCACTTTGACTTCCAGCACATTCATGCCACGCGTAGGAATCACGGTGAATTCCAGCTTGCCGTTATTGACGACAATCACATCTACGCCTTCCTGTTTGCCACCGTGCAGCGTTAGCTTTTTGACCGACCACGAAGCTTTGGTTTTCAGATCAAGTTCGCGATTGGTGATCTGCCAGGTTTCAGTGCGGATGTTCTGCGCGACACTGGTCAGCGTCTTACGAAAAGAGTTGTCAGGCATGGCAACGACCAGAGTTGAAACGATTACAGCGACAAGCCCAAAGCCCGTCGCACGACGAAAATTGAATATGTTCAGCATAGGAATCGAAAATCCGGGAAATCGAAATTGAATCTTCAAAGACAGACTAAGCCAGAATCGAAATGAAGCAAAGCATCCGGCGCTCAGGCAAATAAATCGCTTAATGAAGCCTGATCTGATTTGCGCATACTGCCAGGCTTCGTACAAGATTCCGGCTTGCAGAAACCCAAGCTGAGGACCAACTGGTGGGAATTTACTCCAAATACATCTTTCCGCGACTGCTGGATTGGACTCTGGGAAATCCGGAGATGGGCAAATACCGCCGACGCGCTTTGGAACCAGCAATGGGCGAAACGCTGGAAATTGGATTTGGAACCGGATTGAACCTGCCGCACTATCCCAATTCGGTGACGCGGCTGATAGTGATTGATTCGGAAAACATGCTGACCCGTCTGGTTGATCGCCGCATCGCCCAATGCCATTTGCCTGTGGTCAAAATGCAGCTTGACGCCCAGGGCCGTTTGCCATTCGACGATCATTCGTTTGATTCTGTGGTCACAACCTTGACGCTCTGTTCAATTGAAAACACGGATCCGGCGCTTGCCGAAATTCGCCGCGTTCTGAAACCCGGCGGTAAGTTCATCTTCTGGGAGCATGGACGCAGCGATGATCCATCAGTCGCTCAGCGTCAGGATCGTTTCAACCCGCTGCAACGAATCATTGGCGTTGGCTGCAATATGAATCGCAAAATTGACGACCTGATTGCCGTCGCTGGATTTGAAATCACAACGCTGGATCGCTTTCTGCTGCCGAAAACGCCGCGCCTGTTGGCCGAAATGTATCGCGGCATCGCCAAACCGCAAGTTTGATTGGGAGACCCCATGCATCATACACACAAAATTTTGCTCGCCGTCATTGCCGCTCTGTTGGTCGCCGGATTGGTTCTGTTGTGGAACCAAACTTCGCACGCGCCTGAAACAGGCGTTGAACTCGCGCCAAGCCCGACCGTGGAACCGCCGAAAACAGAATCCGCAAAAATTGATGACGCCAAGCTGGTTGATCTGACGTACGCCTTCGACGACAAAACCATTTACTGGCCAACAGCAAAAGCCTTTGAATGGCAGAAAGAAGCGTGGGGAAAATCGGCAGGAGGTTACTGGTACACGGCAGGTCGTTATGCAGCCAGTGAACACGGCGGCACGCATCTGGACGCGCCCATCCATTTCGGCGAAGGCAAACAGGCGGCGGACGAAATTCCAATTTCGCGTTTGGTCGGTCCTGCCATTGTGATTGATATTTCCGAAGCCTGCGCCACAAATGCAGACTACCAACTGAAAACGGAAGACATCGCGACTTGGGAAAAAGCGCACGGCCAAATCCCTAACGAAGCCATCGTTCTGATCCGCACTGGCTGGGGAAAATTCTGGCCGGACAGGAAAAAATACCTTGGCACAGACACACCGGGAGATGTCGCAAACTTGCACTTCCCCGGCATCTCGCGCGAAGCGGCGGAACTCCTGGCTGCGCGAAAGATCGAAGCCATCGGCATAGACACCGCCAGCATTGATTACGGCGCGACAAAAGATTTCATCACACATCAGGTGCTAAACGGCGCAAACATTTACGGCCTGGAAAACGTGGCCAACCTGGAACGCCTGCCCGCCAAAGGCGCAACGCTGATCGCACTGCCCATGAAGATCAAAGGCGGCACAGGCGCTCCAGCGCGGATTCTTGCGATTTTACCGTAAGCCAATATTTAGGCTTGGACTTGGAGAAAACCAGATGGAAATCAAAGACGTGTTGGCCGTTGCGCAGTTTTCGCCCGACAAGATGCAGAAGATCAATCTGTTCGAGACGCGGAATTTCTTCTGCGACGTGTATTGCCTGGAACCTGGGCAGGAGCAAAAAGTTCACGCGCACAAAGACGAAGACAAACTGTATTTTGTGCTGGACGGCAGCGGGACGTTTATTGTTGACGCGGAAGCGCAGGAGCTTGGTGAAGGACAGATCATTTTCGCTCCGGCGGGATCAAACCACGGCGTAAAAAACACCAGTCAAGTCAGGCTGAAATTGCTGGTCTTTATGACGCCGAATCCGAATTTCAAGTAACGCCTGCCAATCTCTATCTTTCTGTCTGCCCACGAATATCAGTCGCCTGTTTGCGGGCAGACAGTTTTCGTTTTCCACTCCTTTACACCCACTCCCAGCCGTTCATAAAAAAGTTTTTTTCCGGATGATAGTTTTCGGCAGCAATCCCCGCCTTAACCGGTGTCAGCGGAAAACGAACCGCTGCAACGAACATAAAACCAAATTTGAACTAAAAGGAGATTGCAAAATCATGTCGAAAACGAAAGAAATCACAGCCGTGAAAGAACCTAAGAAGCTGAACAAGTTGGAAATCAAAAAAGAAACGATCAGCGACCTGAGTGTGCCGAACGATGACAAAGTGAAAGGCGGCATCACCGCCCATCGCACCTGTGTCGGCGGAGTGAAACCTTCAGGCACGTACACTTGCCCGCCGAACATTGGCGGCTAAACAAATCTACAATCACTCGCCTAAAACCGAAGCGCCGCTGGCAGTTTTGATTCTGTCAGCGGCCTTTTGTTTGTGGCTCAGCCAATATCTTAAAACCCTCTGCTCCCCCACGGATAAAGCCTTTGGGTAAAGCATAAATTTTTCCGGCACGATGATAGTTATCGCCTAAAGTTTACGCCTTAGATAGCGGCGGAGAAATTCGCCCTTGATGAAACCGCAGACAAATTCTTAACCAAATGGAGATCACAATTATGTCGAAGACAAAGGACTCAATAGAACAGAAACAGACGAAGAAGCTGAACAAGTTGACGATAAAAAAAGAAACGATTGCCGACCTGAACGTACCAAACGCTGACCAGGTGAAAGGCGGCGAACGCACTTATAGCTGCAAAAAACAGATCACTCAGTGTTACAGCATATGCTGTCTTGCCATCAATAATTGAGCATTACGGCTTGTGCTGTATTGCCTTCAAACAACATTGAACCGCTCAGGCATTTGCTACTGCACTACCACTTAGCCCTGGGTTTCCCGCAAGTGCCCAGGGCCTGAAAGAACCAATCAACTCGCAAACTAGAATAAAAATGGCCACGGCAAAGCTTAATCCTGTTTCACAAAATCCCGTCTCGGCGAAGAGCCGTTGGCAGCCATTGCTTACCGGCAATCTGCATCGCGAAGCGCTAACGACAGTGCGGGAAATCGCTTCGGCCTTATCCCTTGTTCTGCCCCCGGCAGGAAACGGCGCGGAAAAGTTTCCTGAAATTTACCCAGCAACGCTTACTCGCTGGAAAGCAGAGATCGCACTGTTCCATGCGTATCTCGCCGTTGCCGATAAGAATCCAGAAAACGCGCACTTGGCTTACGAATACCTCAACGAAGCTATCCGTGAAACGGCAGAACACGCGCCTTCGGCTGGGTTGTTCGGCGGCGTGACCGAAATCGGCTGGATCGTTGCCCACTTAACTGAGTTCCTGCTTGGAGAAGAGGATAAGGAAAGCTGCGCTGTGGTGGACGAATTTCTCAATGAGCATTTGGCGCAAGCAGAATGGCACGGCGATTACGATCTGATTTCCGGGCTGGCGGGGTTTGGAGTTTATGCACTGGAACGCGCACAGCAAGACACACAAGCGCTGGAAATTATGCGCAAAGTCATCAGCCAGCTGCGGCAAACGGCGGAACATAACGAACACGGAATCACCTGGCACACCGGACCGGCGTTGCTGCCGGAGTGGCAATTACAGAGCTGTCCGCAAGGTCATTACAATTTGGGCGCGGCGCATGGGGTGCCGGGCGTAATTGCGATGTTGGCACAAGCCTGCGCTATGGATGAAATCGGTTTCCCTGCCAGGGTGTTGCTCGACGGTGCGGTGAATTGGCTGTTGGCAAATAAATCTTATGATGAGCAAGGCCCTTATCTGACGTACTGGATTGCGCCGGGGGTCAAGCCTGGACTAGCGCGACAGGCGTGGTGTTATGGCGAGTTAGGCGCAGCGACGGCGTTATTGCTGGCCGCGCGGTGTACAGAAAGCCAAGACTGGGAAAAAGAGGCGTTAACACTGTTGCAACGTTCCGCACTGCGCCAACTGGGAGATTCAGGCGTAACAGATTCAGGCTTGTGCCACGGAGCGGCCGGCAATGCGCACCTTTTCAACCGGATTTATCAGGCGACTGGTGCCCCCCTCTTCCAACAAGCAGCTTTGTATTGGTACGAGCGCATATTTGATTTTCACATGCCGGGAAAAGGAATCGCTGGCTACCTCTCATCCAGAGAGAGCGAGGGCAAAATTGGCTGGGACACCAACGCCGGTTTTTTGGATGGTGCAACAGGCGTCGGACTGGCATTGCTGGCTGCGGCCACGGATATCGAACCAAATTGGGATCGTTTGCTGCTGGCTTCGATTCCCCCATGTCATAACCAAATCAATGCTTAAAGGAACCAGGAATGAAGAAGCAAACCGAAACACAAACGGCGGGAACTGCCGCTGAAAAAAAGAAACCCGATTATGCCGCTTCAGGTTTTTTCGTCATGCGAGCGCCGTTGTTGCCCTTTGGTGAATTCTTGAGTTGGGGAAATGAACTCGGATCAGCGTCTTCGGATAAGAGCATTGAACAACTGGCGGACGCCCTCAAAGGCGATCGCGCTGTGCTGCGCGATCGGTTGCGAACGTTGGTTACTCAGCCGGAAATTGCCGACGCAATCTTCGTCGCTTCGCCTGATTTGTACGATTACCTGAAGCAATGGTTGACTGAACCGGAAAGCAAACGTGGCCAGCGGGTGGAAGGCGCTCTGGTGCGTTACTTTTCGCGTATGTGCAGCCGCGCTACGCCGTTCGGGCTTTTTGCCTCGACTTCGCTGGGGCGCATCGGCGAACAAACGCGGTTGGCCGTCGCTGATAAAACTGCCTGCGAACGCCATACGCGGTTGGACATGGACTATTTGTTTGCGCTGGCAGATGAATTGGGAAAAGACGGCGAACTGCGTCAGGCGCTTCACTACCGCCCGAACAGCAGCCTGTATTCGGCGGCGGGCAAAATCCGCTACGTCGAATCGCGCGTGGATGGGCGCGCGCGCACTTATCACCTGGTGTCGGTTGAAAACAACGAATTCATCGAAGCCACGCTGAGCCGTGCCGTAACAGGCCAAACGATCGCCGAGTTAGCGGCGGCGTTGGTAGACAGCGAAATCACTTTAGACGAAGCTGAACAGTTCATCGGTCAATTGATTGACAACCAGATTCTGGTTTCTGAACTGAGCGTGCCCGTTACGGGCGCAGAAGCCATTCATCCCTTGATCGAGCAAATGCGGCGATCTTCGGCCAATTCGGAATTCGTTCGGGCACTGGAACAAACGCGGGACGAACTTGCAGCCATTGACGCCGCAGGCCTGGGCGCAAAGCCTGAACGCTATCGCGCAATTGCCAAACAGTTGGAAAGCTTGCCTGCAAAGGCCGAATTGCCGCGTCTGTTTCAAGTGGATATGGTTAGGCCTGCGGGTGAAGCATCGCTCAGCCAAACAGTGATTGATGAAATCCGGACTAGCGTGGAGTTGCTGCGCAGCATTTTCGCCAGACCGTTTGAAAGCGAGTTGCGGCGCTTCTGTCAGGAATTCACCAATCGTTACGAAACCCGCGAAGTGCCGCTCGTCGAAGTTTTGGACGACGATTTTGGAATCGGTTACCCAGCCGGAAGTGCCGTGGGTAATGCACCATTGCTGAACGGTTTGGCGCTTCCCGCCACGTCTGAAGCGCAAAGCATTTGGCGCGCGCGCGATGCCTATCTGCTGCAAAAACTGAGCGATGCGTTGATGCGCGGCACGACGGAAATCAAGCTGGAAGAAACCGATCTGAAAGCTCTACGCTCAAAAGAATCGCTGCCGTTACCGGACGCTTTCGGGGTAATTTGCCGCGTTGCCGCTGAGTCAGAGGAAGCCGTGGAACGAGGTGAGTTTCAGGTTTTGATCGAAAGCGCTGGCGGCCCTTCAGGAGCAACCTGGCTGGGCAGGTTTTGCCACGCCGACGCGGAGTTGCATCAGGAAATCGTCAAGCACCTGGAGGCTGAAGAATCACTTAAACCTGAAGCCATCTTCGCCGAAATCGTGCATCTGCCCGAAGGCCGCATCGGCAACATTCTGGCGCGTCCTGTGCTGCGCGATTACGAGATTCCCTATCTGGGAAATTCCGGCGCGGCGCGCGAACGTCAATTGCCTGTCACCGATCTGATGATTTCGGTTCAAAACGACCGCGTTGTTCTGCGTTCAGCCAAGTTGGGGCGGGAAATCATTCCGCGTTTAACAAGCGCGCACAATTGGCCCCGTGAAAGCTCTACGGTTTTCAAATTCCTATGCGACCTGCAAGCGCAGGGCACAATGCCGGGTGTGATGTGGAATTGGGGAGCGCTGGAAAGCGCACCATTTCTGCCTAGAGTCGTCGCCGGGCGCGCAGTGCTTTCGCGGGCGCAATGGGTCGTCAGCAAAACAGAGTTAGAACGAATCTGTGATTCAAAAGACGCTGAACGCTTCAATACCATTCAACAGTGGCGGGCAGAGCGCCGGTTGCCGCGTTTCGTGGTGCTTGCAGACGGCGACAACACACTGCCGATTGATCTGGAAAACGTGCTGAGTCTGGATTCGTTTGCCCATATCATCAAAGACCGCGACGAAGTGAAATTGCAGGAATTATGGCCGCTGCCAGAACAACTCCTGGCTTGCGCCACAGAAGGTGCAGCCACCAACTCTAAACGCTACGCCCACGAACTGATCGTGCCATTCGTGCGCCGGAATGAACATCAAGTGTTGCAATTGGTGACATCGCAAGCGCCACAGAGTTCGCACAGACGCGCGGCGGCAGTTCAACGCAACTTTGCGCCAGGATCGGAGTGGCTTTACGCCAAAATCTATTGCGGCGCGGCAACCGCTGACCAGGTCATACGCGAAGTTGTCAGCCCGGTCGCGGGTGAAGTGATGGCCAGCGGCGCTGCCGATCAATGGTTTTTTCTTCGCTACGCTGACCCTGCCTGGCACTTGCGCTTGCGCTTTCACGGTCAGCCGGAACGATTACGCGAAAAAGTCTGGCCGGCATTGCAAGCGTCGCTTTCGCCAATGATCGAAGATGGTCGCGTCTGGCGCGTGCAACTCGACACTTATGATCGTGAGATCGAACGTTACGCGGGTGTGGCTGGCATTGAATTGTCTGAACAACTATTTTTCGCCGACAGTGAAGCGGCAGTAGAAATCGTCGAACGAATTGACACGAGTGATGCTGGTTTGGACGAACGCTGGCGGCTGGCGTTATGCGGAATGGATCGGTTATTGAATGACCTCGGATTTGACCTGATAGCCAAGTTGGGAATTCTGAAATCGGCGCGGGCTGGATTTCTGGCAGAATTCAAAGCGAACGATGCGCTGCATGATCAATTGGGAGAACGCTACCGGCGCGAGCGCAAGGACCTGGAAACGTTGCTTGATCCAGCGCGCAGCAGAGAAAGCGTATTGGCTCCGGGACTGGAAGTTTTTGATCGGCGTTCGCTGAAGTTGAAAGCTGTGGTTGCACAGTTGCGCCAGGCAGAACAAGAAGGACTGTTATCTTTACCCCTGGCTGTTTTAGCCGAAAGCTACCTGCACATGACGGCCAACCGCTTGCTACGATCAGCGCAACGAGCACAGGAAATGGTGATTTACGATCTGCTGACAAGGCTTTACAGCGCACAATCCGCGCGCCAGCAAGTGAAGCTGGCCGCCTGAGCGAATATCTTTACCGCGCCAGGTATTGCTATAGCGTTGTTGTGCTGAGTTAGCGCTGAAGCTCTTTGGCAGCAAAAATATGCAGCCCTGCATGCGTTTTCAAACTCGCGGGCAGATCCGCAATATCTGGCGTGCGACTGGCAAGCACAAATAATTGTGAGCACTTCCGAAATACCGCCGCAGTTAGCGACAAGACACTGCCCATTTTTCCGGCCTTAATAATGCGTACAAGCGATGTTTCTTCAGAATCAGCAAGCGGAGTGCAGACATCTTCGCTGAGGCTGAGTATCGCAAAATCAGGCGGGCGCGTTTTCAGCAATGCAGCGTAATTCGCACAGACGGCTTCCGGATTTGCCGCTTCACCACGAAGACCGTGAAATTCCACCATCGGAACCCGATACACCAGATGATCGAAGAGAAATTTTCGCTGGGAATGCGGTGCGTCTTCATCAGCGCCAATAAGTTCTAAAGTATGAAACCCAATGACGCGCGTCCATTCGATCCCGTCAGCGTTGGCCAGATGATTCAGTAACTCGGCTTGGGAGGCGTCGCCGGAAAAAATTCCGATGGCTCGACCGCGTTCTGCGATCAAACGGCGAAGCTCGGCAGCGACAGCGTTGGCAGCGGCAAGGCTGGCTTGTTGATGAGTTTCGTAAAGGTGAACTGAAGCTTGCAAGATGTAGGAAGGGAAAAATAGACAGGATTGAGCAGAATTCGCATTTGGATGGCAATTGAACTTTATTCAGCCTGAAAAATCCTGCCAATCCTGTTTACATATTTTGGCTCAAAGCCAGAACTTCATTTTTACTCCGGCGGCTTTGCCCTGAATGATGTCTTCGCCATCTTCCGCCATTTCGCTGACGCTGAAGACCTGCCGCGAAGGCATCTCGACACCGGACAGGGTGCCGGTCAGATACGCCCCTGTGTCCACGCCAATCAGATTGTCGCGAAGCCAGACTTTTTCGCGCTCGCCAAACAGCATTCCGGTGATTGTGTGACCGAAGATGACCGTTTTGCCTCGGTAATTGCTGAAAAAATGGCGGTTACGCGACCAGTAAATTTCCGGACTATCGCTCATTTCGCTTGGGTGAATGAATTTTCCTGCTTCTTCGGGCAGCGCAGCGTGGACGTAAATCGCGTGTTCGTCTTCGTGCCAGGTCGGCAGCGATTCCATAAACCGCCAGTGATCTTCGGGCACATCAAATTCGCCTTCAGCGTTAATGTAACTGTGCAGCGTTTCAACGCCGCCGTTGTAAAGCCACAACTCAGCCTGTTCGCCTTCCGGGTCGGTCAATGCCGACAGCATCATCGCTTCGTGATTGCCTTTCAGTATGATTACTTTGTCAGCGGCTTCCCGCTGCAATTCCATGGCTCGCTGAACGACGCCGCGCGAATCTTCGCCGCGGTCCACCAGATCGCCGATCAAAATCAGCTTGTCTTCTCCGGCTTGGTATTTCATCGTTTCCAGCAAGCGGTTGAACAACGCCAATTTTCCGTGAATGTCACCAACCACTAAAGTTCGCATAACCCTCGCATTATTGCCAAAAAGCTTTCAAAAGAAAAATCGAAAAGATATTATGCCTTCGCGTCAGGTTAAGATGTTCGTGCGGTTACCGTTATGGAACTTAACCAGCGCAATTGAAACGTGGATCAGCCGTTTGATCTCGACTCTAAAATCTGAAATTTGCCAGGGCAGGCTCAATATTTGGCTTAAAACTGGCCAAACCTGCCAAACCTGAAAGATGCAATGTCATCCGTTCTGACGGTTGCCAACCTTCTCACAATACTTCGTCTCATCTTGATCCCCGTATTTGCGACGGTGGCCAACTACGGGCGTTTCGATTGGGCATTGGGAGTCTTTGTCATCGCTGCCGTGACCGATGGGCTTGACGGGTTGGTAGCCCGCTCCTTCAATCAAAAAACCCAGCTCGGCGCAATTCTTGACCCGATGGCGGACAAACTGTTGCTGGTAACGGCCTTTATTGTATTGACTCTGCCGCATTTCACCGTGACAGCGCCCATTCCCTTTTGGCTGACAGCGACGGCCATCAGCCGGGATGTGATCATTGTTTTGGCGGCATTGGTTATCAATATGACGACGGGCTTCAGCGGCTTCAGACCGTCGTTCCCAGGCAAACTTAACACAGTTGTTCAAATTACGATGATTGTGTTTTTTCTGGGAGCAAACGCCTTCGGCATTTTTACGGATTTCTTGCCGCTGGCGTTTTATGCCACCCTGGCAATTACGGTTTTTTCCGGCCTGCACTACATTTGGCATATCAACCGGTTGATGAGCGAAAAGGAGTCGAGTGAAAGATCAGAATCATGAAAAGAACCCCGGCTCAAATCACTGGCTTACGCCGATAGAGTGGATGCGCTGGATTCCGGTTGCGCTGCTGGCAATTGCCTTTATTGCCTTTGTATTCGTCAGTGGTCGGATCGTTCTGGTTCCCATGCTGATTTCCGTGGCGCTGGCTTATATGCTGGCTCCGCTTGTGAGCTGGTTTGAGCGGCGAGGCTGGTCACGATCCTCTTCCACATTGCTGGGAATCACAGCGGCCTCTTTGCTGGTTGTGCTGGTGCTCATTTTTGTCATTCCTTCGGTCTGGAATCAGTTGAACCAGTCTTACAATCAGGCCCAGGCGCTTTGGGAAGACCAAGCCCGCAAAGAAGCCTTGTTTCTAAGAATCAAACAGATCAACCCTCAGCTTTCGGCCCTGATTGAAAAACAGGTCACAGATTACTCCATCAAACCGGAAAGCATCCTCAGTTGGGTTGGCAAATGGCTGCAAACTGGTTTATTCAAACTGGTTGACCTGACGGCCTCTATATTGGACCTGTTGTTGATTCCCTTTTTTATCTATTACCTGTTGGCAGATTATCGCGGAATGCGCGACCGGGTTGATCGGTTAATTCCGCCGCGTTTTCGCATCGCAACAACGGATTTGATGGGCCAAATTAACAATGTCCTGTCTTCGTATGTCCGAAATCAATTGCTGATCGCATTGGCAATGGGAGCCATGTATTCCCTTGGATTCATGATTCTGCGAGTTCCGCTGGGATTCACGATTGGAATGCTGTCAGGGCTGTTGAACTTCGTCCCTTATCTGGGGACATTGATCGGATTGGGGCTATCTGTATTTTTCGTGGCGCTGGATGGAGCAGGCTTTGGACGCATCACGGGTGTATTAATCATTTTCACGATTGTGCAAAGCGTGGAAGGGTATTACCTGACGCCAAAACTGCTGGGCAGCCGGCTTAACTTGCATCCTATGTGGGTTCTGGTCGGCCTGGTCATTGGCGGCAACCTGTTCGGCTTGCTCGGGATCATTTTGGCTGTGCCGGTAATTGCCATTGCCAAAGTCCTACTTGGCATCCTGGAAGAAATCTATCAAGAGTCCAATTTTTACCGCCGGACAGGCACGACTCTGTTAACCGGAGAAGGACACCTTGTGGGCCTTTCAGAATCCGGGTCGCCCACCACTGGCCTGATCATTCAGGAAGAAATTACGGACAGACCCCGCCGAACTATCATTACTACCAGCGAATTAAAGTCCAGAATTCGAGACTCTAAACCTCAGTCAGACGATTAAAAGAAGTTTCCCTCATTACTTGCATCATATTTCTTGACAGTCAGAGACTCAAGTATCTATACTGCGCTCGTTTAATTCTGGCGCAAACGCCAATGCTATTATCAAATAAAGTTTTGCTGGCTCAGAGCTTTAGGCTCTTTAGAGTTCCAAGGAGGAGATATGAGCAAAGTTATAGGAATTGACTTGGGCACGACCAATTCAGTCGTCGCCATCATGGAAGGCAGTGAACCTACTGTCATCACCAACTCAGAAGGGGGCCGCACCACACCATCCGTCGTCGGTTTTACCAAAGACGGCAATCGTCTGGTCGGACAAGTCGCCAAACGCCAGGCGGTTACCAACCCCGAAAACACAGTTTATTCAATCAAACGCTTTATGGGCCGCCGCTTCGACGAAATCAGCGAAGAAGCCAAACAGGTTCCTTATAAAGTCACGCATGCATCGAACGGTGACGTTCGCGTCGTCGCCGATGGCAAGGAATATTCCCCGCCAGAAGTTTCGGCGATGATCCTGCAAAAGCTGAAACAAGCTGCAGAAGATTATCTGGGACAAAAAGTTACCCAAGCCGTCATCACCGTTCCGGCCTATTTCAACGACGCTCAACGTCAGGCCACCAAAGACGCTGGTAAGGTTGCGGGCCTGGACGTGTTGCGAATTGTCAATGAACCCACGGCAGCGGCGCTGGCTTACGGCCTGGACAAAATGAAGAACGAAACCATCGCCGTGTTCGACTTCGGCGGGGGCACATTCGACATTTCGATTCTGGAAGTCGGCGAAGGCGTGGTCGAAGTGAAATCCACCAATGGCGACACCCATCTGGGTGGCGACGATGTGGACGAACGGTTGATTCGCTGGATCATTGACGAGTTCAAAAAAGATCAGGGAATTGATTTGTCGAACGACAAAATGGCGTTGCAGCGTCTGAAAGAATCCGCTGAAAAAGCCAAGATCGAACTGTCTTCGACAATGGAAACAGAGATCAATCTGCCGTTTATCACCGCGGACCAATCCGGGCCGAAGCATTTGGTGATGAAACTGACCCGCGCCAAGTTTGAATCTCTGGTTGATGATCTTTTGCAGCGCACCTTGAATCCCTGCCGTCAGGCACTGAAAGACGCGGGCGTGGATGCCAGCAAAATTGACGAAGTCGTGCTGGTCGGAGGCTCGACTCGTATTCCGAAGATTCAGGAGATGGTCAAAACCTTCTTCGGCAAAGAGCCGCACAAGGGCGTCAATCCGGACGAAGTCGTCGCGATCGGAGCCGCAGTTCAAGCAGGTGTTTTGTCTGGCGAAGTAAAAGACCTGTTGTTGCTGGACGTGACTCCGCTGAGCCTGGGTATCGAAACGCTTGGTGGTGTTTACACTCGATTGATCGAACGCAACACCACGATCCCGACTCGCAAATCCGAAACCTTTTCGACTGCAACGGACAATCAAACGTCGGTCGAAGTCCACGTTTTACAGGGCGAACGCCAAATGGCCAGCGACAACCGCACCCTTGGCAAATTCCACTTGGTGGGAATTCCGCCCGCGCCGCGCGGCGTGCCGCAAATCGAAGTGACGTTCGACATTGACGCCAATGGCATCGTCAACGTTTCTGCCCGAGACAAAGGCACTGGCCGCGAACAGAAAATCACCATCACGGCGTCTTCGGGCCTGTCGAAGGACGAAATTGACAAGATGATGAAAGATGCCGAATCGCACGCGGAAGAAGACAAGCGCAAACGCGAAGCGGTTGAAACCAAGAATCATCTGGATTCGATGATCTTCAACACGGAAAAGATCATTGGCGAAAACCGCGAGAAGATTCCGGTTGGCTTGATTTCGGAAGCGGAAACGGCAATTGCCGAAGCCAAGAAGACTGTTGAGTCGAATACTTCGGATCAATTCCAGTCGCAGCTAGACAACCTGACGCGCATTTCGCACCGCATCGCTGAAGCGCTGTATCAACAGCAATCCACGGGCGGTGAGCCTGACGCGCAAAGCCAGGCGGCAGGAGCCGGCGCTGGCTCCGGTGGCAGCAATGACGATGTGATTGATGCCGAATACATTGACGTTGACGACAAGAAGTAGGAGCCAGGAGTTGGGAGATAGGAGTCAGGATTTAACCGTCCTTCTCTTATCGCCCAACTCCCACCTCCCAATCACCATTTCCTGATTATGGCGAAGCAACATCACTTACTTAGCGAACTTACGGCGGTTGAAGAACAACTGGCGCAATTGCTGCGAGGACCGAATTTATACACGGTCGAACCGCAGCAACACGGTGCCTGGTCGCCTCCGGTGGACATTTACGAAACGCAAACAGGTTTCGTGCTGACAGCAGAAGTTCCCGGCGTGTCTTTGACCGATTTAGAGTTGAAAGTGGTGGATGACACGTTGATCCTGAAAGGCGAGCGCCAATGGACGCACGATCCGAATGGAGAAAACATTCATCGCCTGGAAAACTCCTACGGAAAATTCGAGCGCACGTTCAGTCTTTCTGAACGGATTGACGCCGACAATATTTCTGCCGATCTGGAGCGAGGCGTGCTGAAAGTTACGCTGCCCAAACGCGATAAAGTCACCGGCAGACAGGTGGAAATTACGACCGAAGATTGAGAGGCTGAAGGACCAGGGACAAAGTGATCGGACGAAAATCCCTCCTTCCCTTCGTCTCTCGCCCCCAAAAGAAATGGCTCAGAAAGAAGACTATTACAAAATACTGGGCGTTGCCCGAACTGCTTCAGCGGATGATATACGCAAAGCGTATCGCCGACTGGCGCGCAAGCATCATCCTGACGTAAATCCGGGTGACAAGTCGGCTGAGGAGAAATTCAAACAAATCTCCGAAGCCAACGACGTCCTGTCGGATGAAAAAAAGCGCGAAGTGTACGACAAGTTCGGAAGCTACAGCGACAATTTGCGCGACGCTGCGGCCCGTGGGGCAGGCGCTGGAGCGGCGGGAGCGGGTGGTTTTGATTTTGACTGGGGCAGCGTTTTTACCGGCGGCAGCGGCGGAGCCACAACAGGTCAAACCGCCAGCGGTGGAGGTCAAAGCTTCAAAGACATTTTCAGCGATTTGTTCAGCGGAGGAGCCTCGCGCGCCCAAGATCGTCCACAACCCAGGCGCAGCGCAGACATTGAGCTTCCGTTGTCCATCAGCTTTGAAGAATCCATCAATGGGCTTACCACGAACATCAACGTTCGCCGCAGCGAAGTCTGTGCCCGTTGCAATGGCGCAGGCGAAACTCCTGGGGCAGCGTTGGTTAATTGCGGAAATTGCAATGGCACCGGCAAGATTTCATCAGGCGGAGGCTTCCTGCGCTTCGATCAGCCCTGCAACATTTGCAATGGCACAGGCAAACTCCGTCCGCCTTGTCCGGTATGTTCCGGCAAAGGCATCGTGCCTAAATTTGAATCTGTGAAAGTGCGAATTCCCGCGGGCGTTGACACCGGATCGCGAGTGCGCGTGGCTGGCAAAGGGGAATCCGGGCGAATGGGCGCGCCACCAGGCGACCTGTTCATCGTCACCAACGTGGCACCGCACAAAATCTTCACGCGCAAAGGCGACAACATTCACTGCACGGTTCCCATCACTCTGCCAGAAGCGGCCCTGGGCGCAAAGATTGAAGTGCCAACCGTCAGCGGAAAAGCACAATTACGAATTCCGCCCGGCACTCAATCTGGACAGGTGTTTCGTCTGAAGGAAAAAGGCGCGCCAAGCTTGCGCGGTTCAACGCGCGGTGATGAATACGTCGAAGTCAAAATCGTATTACCAAAGATTATTGATGAAGATTCGAAGGAATTGCTGAGGCAGTTTGCCCAACGGAACCCTGAAAATCCCAGGGTTGAATTCGGGCTGGAATGATGAATGCTGAATCGCGATGAGCAGCGATTCCTTTTTCATCACTCAGACTTCATCGTTATGAAAAGAAGAGCCAAAGGTTACACAATCAGCGCAGTTGCCGATCATTACGGCGTGCATCAGCAAACCCTGCGAATGTACGAACGTGAAGGTTTGTTGAAACCGTCGCGCTCTGACGGCAATGTGCGCTTATACAGTGATGAAGATATAGAGCGGCTGGAATTGATTTTGAATCTGACGCGCGATTTGGGCGTCAATCTGGCCGGAGTCGAAATCATTCTGAACATGCGCGAAAAAATGGATCAGATGCAGCAGGAATTCAACCGTTTCTTCGGATTGCTGCGCGATTACATGGCCAACCAAACCATCATCGAACACGACCCACAAGCCACCCAGGCTCTGGTTCCCGCCCGCCGCGCTGTCGTTGTGCGTGCTTCAAACCGACGTAATCTTAAGATTGAAGAAGCTGAAGACTGAGTCAGGCTAACTTGCCTGCGCCGCCAGCAACGCTGCGCCAATGACGGAAGCTTCCGCACCGATTTCCGCCGCTACAATCTGGCAATCTTCCAGGGCGATTTCGGACGTGCGTTTTCGCACTTCGGCTTCGATGGCAGAAACCAGGATTTGGCGTCCGGCGGGAGCGCCTCCAACGGCGATCATTTCCAGATTCAACAAACTGATGATGTCAGCAAGCGTCACGGCCAGAAAAGCTCCGGTGCGTTGCAGCATCAACTTGGCCAGGTCGTCTCCCAGGTGGGCTTGTTCGATGATGTCGTCGTAACTGAATCCGCCCATTGCGCCCAGCCTGGAAAGCGACGAGGTGCGGTCGCGCTGCAAACGGTCGCGGGTTCGCCGGACAATGCCTTCGGCTGAAGCCATGCTTTCCAGTCGAACGGATTCTCCCAGATGTTCAACATAAATGTTCATCTGGCCAATATCACCGGCCAGACCCGATTTGCCGCGTTGCAGATTTCCGCCCAGCACCAATCCCGCGCTGACATTCGATCCGATGTGCAGATAAAGAAAATCGTTTACGTTGCGGGCAGTTCCACAGCACATTTCCGCAAAAGCCGCCGCGTTGGCGTTGTTATCAAAAGAAACCGGCACGCCAAACCGAGTCGCCAATTCCTGGCGCAAATCCAGTTCTGACAGGTCCGGAAGATGAGGCAGAAAAACGGCTCGATGCGTATGCCGGTCAATCAATCCCGGAAAGGCAACGCCAACGGCATCAACCGGAGCGGTAACGGATTGCTCTTCGATCATCTGGCTGACAATTGACAATAACTGTTCCGCCAGCGATCTGGCGCTGGCTAAAGATGATTCCGGATAAGGTTCGCGCCGGAAGGCTAAAACTTTTCCTGTGCGATCAATCGTGCCCAGACGGATGTGGTTTGTTCCCAAATCTACGCCAAGCAGAACGGACGCTGAAGAATTCGCGCTGGAGGAGCCTGTGTTTGCCATAACTGTTTACCTGCGGCGGACTATAAAACGGCTGCAAATGGCTGTCAATTTTGGATTTTGCGGCGTGTTTATGACTGTATAAACCCAGCTTGCGCAGTTGGGGGGCTTCAAGTATCTTTACGCCGCTCAAGCGCGCAGGGCGTGTGATCAAACCTGCAACAAGCGCTACGTGGTGCTTTTTACTGACCGGTTTTCAAATCTGTGTTCTCCTCTTCTTAAAGCGTGAAGTGGCTGGAGAACTGCTGTCAGTTGCTGGACAAGGCAGACGGTATTGATTATTGCCTTGCCCCGTCATCAGCCGCTGCCGACACAGGCTCTAATAGATGCTAATCGAAGATTTGATCAGAGAGTATGGTCTATGGGCAGTCTTCTTCGGTGTCATGATCGAAGGCGACCTGACCTTGCTTTTTGCCGGAGTCCTGGCTCATTACGGCCTTTTCAGTTTCGGCGAAGCCCTGCTGGTCAGCACGCTCGGCGGCTTTGTTGGCGATTCGCTCAGCTATTTGGTCGGTTATCGCGGCAAGGAATGGATCAAACACAGAGTCTTTTATCAACGCGCGCAACCCAGACTCGAAAAACTCTGCGCGCGGTTCGGTCTTTATTCGATCTTTTTGGTCAAATACGTTTATGGGTTGCGAACGGCCAGCGCCGTATTTTGGGGATTCGCCCACATGCGTTTGCGGCGTTTTTTGCCGCTGACACTGGTCAGCTGTGCGGCTTGGGCTTTGGTGTTGATTGGCATGGGCTTTTCGTTTAGCGGAGCCATTGGGGTCGTTGTTGGGCGTGTGCAACAAGCAGGCATGTTGCTGTTGGTTGCTTTCGGTATTGCCATCGCCATTGCGCTGGCCTTGTACCTGGTTGAGGTGTTCGTTGTTGGCCGTAGAGTGCCGGAAATGGAACCGATTGAACCGCCGCTTATTCACGAGAAACTACACGAAAAGTTTCAGGAGACGTTTCACGAAGCCATAGACACCGTCAGAAAGGAACCCGTCAAAGACTTTACGGAAGAAGACAAAACCATCAAAGACAGACTCCCGCCCGAACAGCGCCGGTCTAGACAGATTGGCTCTC
Organism: uncultured Heliomicrobium sp.; assembly: GCA_964383955.1. Lineage (GTDB taxonomy): Bacteria > Acidobacteriota > Blastocatellia > RBC074 > RBC074 > RBC074. The sequence goes on from CAYLJQ010000019.1 coordinate 21,206, forward strand.
ACCACATCTGATCCCCGACATCTCAATATAAGTTTCAGGAGGTTTTCGTTGATTATCGAATCACAAGCGCCCACGCGCATTGACTTGGCCGGAGGCACCATTGACCTGTGGCCGCTGTACCTGTTTCACGACAACACACAAACCATCAACTTCGCCATTGACCAGTACGCGCGCTGCCGTGTGGAAACGCGCGATGACGGCAAATTCATCGTCGAATCAAAAGATCGCGGTGCGCGCGTCGAAGCCAATTCGCTGGAAGAGCTTCGCGGGGATGACGAACTGTCTTTGATTTCAAAATTGATTTACCACTTTAAGCCGGAAACCGGTTTGAACATTACGACCGATTGCATGGCTCCGGCGGGCGCTGGATTGGCAGGTTCGTCCGCATTGAACATTGCCGTTTGCGGCGCGCTGAACAAACTGGTTGGCGGGCGCTATCCTGTCGAACGGCTGCCTTTCATCGCCATCAACGTCGAAACGCAAGTGCTGAAAGTTCCTGCCGGTTATCAGGATTACTTCCCTGCCGTGTATGGCCGGGTTTCGCGCGTCAAACTGGACGTTGAAGGCGTCGTGCGCGAAGAAGTCGTCACCGACCTGGACGAATTGGAAAGCCGTGTTGCGCTGTGTTTCACCGGAGCGCCGCGCAATTCCGGCATCAACAATTGGGAAATGTACAAAAAACACATTGACCGTGAAGGCGATGTGGTCGAACGCTTTGACCGCATACGCGATACGGCGCTGAAAATTGACGAAGCCTTGACTGCAAAAGCGTTTGATCAAGTTGGCGCAATCTTTGCGGAAGAATGGGCCAGCCGACGAGAACTGGTTCCAACCATCACAACGCCCTTCATTGATGAACTGATCGAAATCGCCAAACAAAATGGCGGCGAAGCTGCTAAAGTTTGCGGCGCAGGGGGCGGAGGCTGTGTGGCGTTTTACTGCCAACCCGGACGCAAAGCCGACGTCGAAGCGGCGCTAAGTCAGGCTGGCGGCCACGTCATCAATTACCGCATCGCGCGCGAGGGATTGACCATCACGCAGAAATAATCGAAAGGATTTTGTGCAGGAACGAGAAGATCATCTGATTCAAGGCACGTTGGCGGATTCAACAATTCGTGTTCTCGCCGCAGTGACCACCAATCTGGTTAACGAGGCTTGCGGACGGCATGGTACAACGCCAACAGCTTCTGCGGCTTTAGGCCGGGCGTTGACCGGGGCCTTGCTGTTGGGAAGAACATACAAAGACCTTGAATTCATCACGTTGCGGTTTGATTGCAAGGGCGAACTTGGCGGAATTACCGCCGAAGCCAGCGGGCACGGAACCGTTCGCGGTTACGTCAAAAATCCGCTGGCTGAGGCTCCGTCAAATCCATCCGGCAAATTGGATGTCAGCGCCATTGTCGGTAGCGGCATGCTGTACGTCATTCGCGAAGCCGGACGTGAATTCGGCTTTGCAAAAGAACCGTACCAAGGCTCCGTGCCAATCGTTTCCGGAGAAATCGCCGAAGACATCGCGCATTATCTGGCGATGTCGGAACAAATCAATTCTGCAATTTCATTGGGAGTGTTCGTCGAACCGGAACAAGGCAAAATTTCTGCCGCAGGCGGCTTCCTTGTTCAGGTGATGCCCGGAGCCGATGAAAAGACAGTCGCCGCAATCGAAACCATTGTCGCTGTTTCTCCGCACGTCACAGAAATGATTCTGAGCGGCGCGGATGCCAGAGAAATGATGAGGATGGTTTTTGGAGATTTGCCGTTTGATCTGCTGGAAACCCATCCGGTTGAATTTCGCTGCAAATGTTCTTACGAACGCGCCGTCAGCATTGTCTCGATGCTTGGCGCTGAAGAAGTTGCCGAGATGCTGGCGGAAGACAAAGGCGCTGATTTGATTTGCCACTTCTGTGGCACGAACTATCACCTGGACGAAGCTGCGCTGGGCAACATCCTCAATCCGCCGCCTGAATTGGTGATGTAAGGCTGAGGCCAAAATTCGCCCGGTTGAACAAACAACCTTGGCGTGTATAATGCCCTAGTCTTTTCGGGGCGTAGCACAGCCTGGTAGTGCGCTCGGTTTGGGACCGAGAGGTCGGAGGTTCGAATCCTCTCGCCCTGATTTTTAGAATCAATAGTTTAGCCATTCTTCAGAACCCAGAAAGTACCCTGTGAGTCACTTTCTGGGTTACACTTCCATCTCAAAACTGCAAAATCTTTTCAGATCCTCTTTCGGGATTTTCCAAAAGTTTTCTTTATTGTTTCGATTCTCTTTTTTATTTTTCGAAAAACGGATGAGACTGAGACTATTTCGGCCTCTTGACGCGAACTCGATTACGACAAAAGACTGAAGGCTGGCCAAGTGCGCAAACACTCAACCAGCCCCTTTGAAACCGTCAACCGCTTGGGAGCGGTCGAACAGAGTCACAAACCGATCCTACCACTCCCAATCTAACAACCAAGCGAATCTGGGCAGATTTTCAGCCTGCTCTGTTCGCGGTTTCCAATGGGAGTAAATTAAATGAAAAGTTTTTTCAGCGGCATCGGCAAAATGCTAAATGACCAACGGCGCGCAATCAGGAATCGGAAGAACTCAAGACAGCTTCGACCAGTTTTCAGGTTGCAGGAAATGGCGGCTATATCATCGCTCTCAAGTATCTGCTCTTTGCGCTGTTCGGCTTCTATAACGTCCGGCTGTTCCTGACCACCGTTCCAGGCTGGGAAGGTCCTTTGACGGCGCTCTTTGCCTTGCTTGGCGAAACTACGGCCATCTATTGTTTCAACAACTTCAACCGCTCGACGGGCAACCATAAAAAGGCCCTTGGTGTGTTTGCCATTCTTCTGTTTGCCTTCTCGCTCACGCACGCAACCATCAGTTTTTTCCGAATGGAGCGCGGCAACCACTCGGACAGGATCAATTTCTACTGTGAGCATGTCGCCTTCCCTTTGCTGTTCGGTCTGCTTCTGCTGGCAGCGATTATCCTTCCGCTACTTCACTGGCGCGCAAAGGTTTCGGCCAAACAAGCCGACGCGCAAACAAAGATTGAAACTGGCCATGCCGAATTAGTTGCGGAGACTGCCGCGATGCGGAATCAGGCAAAGTTGGAGCGCGAACGGCTGGAGCACTTCAAAGAAGAAATACAACTCAGCAATGACTTTGTCAGCGAGTTTAAGCGGTACGCTTCCATGAAGCGCGACGAAAGATCGGCCTTGCTCGAAATTCCTGAACCCTGGCGAACTCAAATTGCCAACCAGATGGGGTTCGAATTGCCCTCACATGAAACGAGCGAACCGACGCAATCAACATCAGACACAAAGCCGCGCGTGGTCTGGCAAGGCGGAAGGATCGTCGAGAACACACGCCCAAACTGACAAGCGCGCCGATTGAGAATGCCCCTACGCCAGCGGTTGCCCCACCGTTGGCCGGTTCATCGGCGCGCGTGATTTCCGTCCAGACCGAATTGCTGACTGTGGCTTTGCCGTCTCCGAAGGCAGTGCAAAGCACAAAAGCAGAAAAACAAAAGATGAGTAAAACAAAGCCTGACAATCAATCGGCACAGCTCAATTCGTCGCGAGCTTCGGCGCGGTTGCAGATCAAGCAAAGCGGCAAAGGCAAACAAGAATCGTGGACAGTAATAACCGCGACCAAGCCTTTGACCAAAGGCAGCAAACAGACTTCGTTTCGGGTTCGGGTTTCGGATGTCGGCTTTCGGGTTTGTCTGGTCTATTACGATGACGAAGGCACACGACGGGAACGCTACCTTTGCTACTTGAGCGCATCCGAATGGAAGCAGGCGAAGCGCGGCAGCCTTTCCGGCTTTGTGCAGATCGTGGCTGATAAATTGACAGAGAGAGCGGCGAAAGAAGATCCATCTGGCGATGAAGATCCGGAACCACTTCAAGAACGTCCGGAAGAGCTATTTCATGGGGCATGAAGATTCCGATGAGGAGGAATTCGAGCAGATGCAGAAGGAGCTAGAAGGTGCGTGTGTTGTGTGTGCATTTGTATTTTTTTCTGAGTTGTTGTTATGAGCAATGTGCAGTCAGAACTTGATAACTTACACCTATAATTTCCTTATTTTCATTGTGTACGTAGGTTGATAAATTGCAAACAAACCATAAAGGCGTTTTCGTGTTGTCAGAGGCAAAATTTCGGTGGCTCGAGAAGTACTCCTCCGATGATATTGAATCCAAACAAGCAGCAGAGCGATTGTTACATTTCCCTTGTGGAATCATCAGGGGTGCTCTAGGAAATCTGGGCGTACTGGCATTGGTCAATGCCGATTTTAATAATTTGCCTGCCTGTCAATTTAATATCCGAATCAAAATGTAAACTTTGTAAATAAGTGCAAAAGCATCGATGTTATTTCTTTTTATGAGGTTTTAACAAACAACAAGTATGTGCAGAGGGCAAAATTTGAAATACAGTCGTAAACTGTGTTTCCTATAAGTATACATGTGATGATGCGGGGTGGGGAGTGTCCACAGCGGAAGACGGACAGTCCAGCAGGCAAGATCAGGTTTTATGTTTAACGATCATACGAGAGAATGGGGGACAACCAGCGCTCTACGTCGTCCACAGACATATTCTTGCGGGCAGCGTAACTCTCGATCTGCTCCTTGGTGATCTGGCCCACCGCGAAGTACTGGGAGTCTGGG
>CAYLJQ010000020.1:0-25439 GCA_964383955.1 uncultured Heliomicrobium sp.
CCGATCAAACAGGGGCGCTTTTTTACCGCGCAAGACGATACAGGCGCGCCATCGGTCGCAGTAATTGACGAAGCCTTTGCCCGCAAACATTTCCCCGGCGAAGACCCTATCGGCAAACGAATCAATCTTGGGAATGACAATGATCCTTTCCAGATCGTTGGTGTGGTGGGCCACGTCAAACAATGGAGCCTGAATGCAGACGACAGAGAATCGCTTCAGTCACAGCTTTACCTGCCTTTCCGGCAAGTGGAAGGCAATCCTTCCGGCGTGGGAGTTTTCATTCGCGCCGAAGGAATCACCGGAAAAGCCGGATCAGCAATTTTCGATTCCATACGCCATGTCATTCAAAGCCAGAACAACCAGAACATCATCTCCGGCCCGCAAACGTTGAACGAAGTGATTTCCGATTCGCTTGGCCGCCAACGTTTTTCCATGATCCTGCTCAATGCCTTTGCCGCAGTGGCGTTGTTGCTGGCCAGCATCGGGCTTTATGGAGTAATTTCGTATCTGGTTGGCCAGCAAACGCATGAACTTGGCATTCGTCTCGCGCTAGGTGCGCAACGCAAAGACGTGCTGCGACTGATTCTGGGCCACGGCATGAAAATGGTGCTGGCTGGCGTTGCGCTGGGTTTGATTGCAGCAATGGGATTGACCAGGTTGCTGGCGGAAATGCTTTACGGCGTGGGCGCAACTGATCCCGCGACATTCACAATCATTGCATTGCTGCTGACGGTGGTCGCGTTGCTGGCGTGTTACATTCCCGCGCGAAGGGCCACCAAAGTTGATCCGTTGGTGGCATTGCGGCACGAGTAAAAAGATCGGTACAGTACCGCGCGTCAGCAAGCGACTGCTTTCTGACGCGCGCGGTACTGTATCCGTGTCCTAATCTTGTAGGAGTGATTGATGAGGAAAACCATTCGGTACTGCTTACTGCTGCTCGCGGCCATTGCGTCTTTTCTGGTTTCCGTAAATGGGCAGGAAACAAAAGGTGAATTGCGCGTTTTGTTCATCGGCAACAGCCTGACTTACGCCAACGATTTGCCCGCGATTGTCGAAGCCCTGGCCGAAGCGTCAAACCAAAAGCGGTTTGTTTACCAGATGATCGCCTTTCCGGACTTTGGACTGGAAGAACACTGGCAACAGGGCGATGCGCGAAAAGCCATCGCTAAAAACAAATGGGACGTTGTGGTGTTGCAACAAGGCCCATCCGGTTTGGAAGAAAGTCGCCAGATTTTGCTGAAATACACACGCCTGTTTGAGAAAGAAATTCGCGCTTCGGGTGCCAAAACCGCGATGTATATGGTTTGGCCGTCCCAGGCTCGTTTCGGCGATTTCGACCGCGTTGTGGAGTCTTACAAATTGGCCGCTGATGAAGTCAAAGCCATCCTTCTTCCCGCAGGCCAGGCGTGGCGCGAAGCCTGGAAGCGGGACGCCAAGTTGGCCCTTTATTCGCCAGACAAGTTTCATCCCTCCGCAACAGGCTCTTATTTAGCGGCACTTGTGATGTACGAAAAACTTTTTGGGAAATCGCCACTTGGCTTGCCCGCTAGCTTGAAATTTCGATCAAAGACCCTTGGGAAGATCGAATTGCCGACAGAAGAGGCGAAGCTGCTTCAAATAGCCGCCACCGAAGCCAACAAGAATTACTGAAGAAAGAACGACTAAACTGCCCAGCCCCAATGGGGCGAGATGTAACAGGCCAGTTCAACGCACTGGATAGCGAGGCTTTCTTAAAGTTTTATGGAAACCCATCAAAAATAACCTGCCGCCATCTCTGCCAAAATACTTTTTTGCCGAAGTTTGTTTAGGTCATGAAATAGATATCGTTGACACCCTATGTAGATGGTTATACAACTAGACATCTAGTAAAGAAGGTTCACCCAAACCCAGACGAGAAATTATGAAACACAAATACCTTTCGTACACGATGGCGTTGATCTTGCAGGCGCTGGACAACGGCTACCGGTACGGCTTTGAAATTATGCAAATCACGGGCTTGGCCAGCGGCACGATTTATCCGGCGTTGCGACGATTGGAAGACGCCGCCCTGATCAAATCCAAATGGGAAAAACAAAGCGTGGCGGTCGCGGAACAGCGGCCAGCGCGCAAGTATTACGAAGTGACAAAGCCGGGCCGTGAAGTCCTGGCCGAAGCACGCAGCCGGTTCCGATTACTGGAACAATTGACGCCGCCCACTGAGCTCAAGCCGACGGGCGAAGAGGGATAAACCCGATGCCTAAACAGACCCGAAGCCCCTGGTTGTGGCTGTTGTGTTTTATCGGCCTGATTGTGCCGCGAAGACTTCGCGCGGATTGGCGGCAGGAATGGGAAGCGGAATTGCAATGGCGCGAAATACAGCTTGCCGAGTGGGACCAGCTCACCTGGCGCAACAAACTGGACTTGTTGTGGCATAGCGCAGGCGCGTTCGCCGATGCGCTGTGGCTGCAACCGAAACGTTGGGAGGACGACATGTTTCAGGACCTGAAGTTTGGCATACGAATGCTGGCAAAACACAAAAGCTTCACAGCGGTAACGGTGCTGACGCTGGCGCTGGGCATCGGAGCCAACACGGCAATTTTCAGCGTCGTCAATGCGGTATTGTTGCGCCCGTTGCCCTATCAAGACCCGGAGCGGCTGGTCAGTTTTCGCTCGAACGAGTCGGTTCTGGATGTGCAAGACATCGCCCAATGGAACCAGTCGTTTGCCGATATTGGCGGCAACACGATTATGCCGCTGGATTACATCAGCGGCGGCGAGCCTTCGCAGTGGCGCACTGCGCTGGTGACGGGAGGCTTTTTTCGCACTTTGGGCGTTCAGCCATTTTTGGGAAGGGCGATTACGCCAGACGACGACAAAACTGGCGGCCCTTTCGTTGTGATGCTCAGTCACGAACTGTGGCGGCAACAATTTGGCGGCGACAACAATGTGATTGGCAAATCGGTTCAGCTTAGTGGCAACAGCTACGAAGTGATTGGCGTGATGCCCGCCGGGTTCAAAAATCCGCGCGATGACAGCGAAGCGTGGTGTCCAGTCAGTGTGACAGCGAAAGAAGCGGCAGCATATCGCGGCGTGCATTTTCTGCGCATGTACGCGCGGCTAAAACCCGGCGTGCAGGTTCAGCAAGCCCTGGAAGAAATGCGCTCCCTGGACAAGCGCCTGGCCGAAGCGTTTCCGGCAGAAAACGCCCGCAGGTTGACCACGCTCTTTCCGCTGCATGACCGCGTGGTCGGAGAGTTCCGCACGCCGTTGCTGGTGCTATTCGGCGCAGTCGGGCTGGTGCTGCTGATTGCCTGCGCCAATTTCGCCAACTTGCTGTTGGCAAGAGCGGCCACGCGTGAACAGGAACTGGTCGTTCGAGTCGCGCTGGGCGCAGGACGCTGGCGACTGGTCCGCCAACTGTTAACGGAAAGCGTTTTGATTGCGCTGCTCGGAGGCGTGGCGGGTTTGATATTGGCGTTCTTGGGAGTTGACGCTTTGCTGGCGCTGAAACCGGCGGATTTGCCATTGCTGGATACGGTCGGCGTGGATGGACGCGTGATGCTGTTTGCGCTGGGCGTTTCCGTGGTCACGGGCATAGTTTTCGGGTTGATGCCTGCCTGGCATGCGACGCGAATCAACGTCAACGATTCGCTGAAAGAAGGCGGACGCGGCGTGGCGGGAACGGCGCGACAACGCATTCGCAGCGCGCTGGTTGTCGTCGAAATCGGGTTGGCGTTGGTGCTGTTGATTGGCGCGGGCCTGTTGATCAAAAGCTTCTGGCAATTGCGCTCTGTCCAGCCCGGATTCAACCCCGACAACACTGTGACGATGCGCATTGAGTTGCCGGAAGCGCGGTACAAAGACATTCCCCAACAGTCACAGTATCGCCGCGCACTGTTGGACGAAGTCAACACCTTGCCGGGCATTCAGGCTTCGCTGGTCAGCGAAGTGCCGCTGAGTGGCGATTGGCTGACCCACGATTTTCTTGTCGAAGGGCAACAACTGGCCGAAGGCAGCGAACCGGATGTCCAAACCGTCAGCGTGGAGGGCGATTTTTTCCGCACCCTGCAAATCCCGCTGCTCAGCGGACGGGAATTTTCCAGCCAGGACCAGGAAAATTCGCCGCTGGTTGGAATCGTCAACCAAACTTTAGCCAACCAATTTTTCAACGGTCAGAATCCTATCGGCAAGCGCGTGCGCTGGGCGCGCGACCCGAAAGATCGCTGGATCACCATTGTCGGCGTCGTGCCGGATGTGAAGTTTTTCGGACTGAATACTGATCCTCTGCCCGCGCTGTATTCGCCTTACGTGCAATCCGGGCGCGTCTGGAAACGCTGGATGAATCTGGTGGTGCGCGGCCAGAACGAAACCGCCGCGCTGACCAGCGCCATCAAAGAGCGTGTCTGGAAAGTTGATCCTCAAATTCCTATGACTCGTGTGCGTTCGCTGCGCGATGTCATCGGCGCATCGGTCGAAGCACAACGCTTCAACATGCTGTTGCTGGGCATTTTTGCAGCAGTGGCATTGGTGCTGGCGGCGGTGGGCATTTATGGAGTGATGGCGTACGCCGTGGCGCAACGCACGCACGAAATCGGCGTTCGGGTCGCGCTTGGCGCGCAAGCCAGCGATGTGCTGCGTCTGGTATTGAAACAAGGTCTGGCTTTGACGTTGCTCGGCGTAGTAATCGGCCTGGCCGGCGCGGTTGCCCTGACCCGTGTCATGAAAACCTTTCTATTTTCCGTCAGCACGACTGATCCGCTGACATTCATCCTGATTCCGTTGCTGCTGGGACTGGTGGCGCTATTGGCTTGCTGGATTCCAGCACGCAAAGCAACGCGAGTTGATCCATTGTCAGCGTTACGACATCAGTAAATAACGATGGCTGAAACCAAATGTTTTCGCTTCTGGCTTTGGTTGATTCGTTTCGCCGGCCTGATTGTGCCGCGCCGCTTGCGCGCGGACTGGCGTCAGGAATGGGAAGCGGAATTGCAGTGGCGCGAACAGCAGTTGGCCGAATGGGACAAGCTCAATTCAAAAAACAAACTGGCGTTGTTGTGGCACAGCGCGGGGGCATTTTCAGATGCGCTGTGGATGCAACCGCGAAGGTGGGAGGACGAAATGATTCAGGACTTACGCTTTGGCGTGCGAATGTTGCTCAAACACAAAAGCTTTTCGGCAGTGGCGATTCTTTCGCTGGCCTTGGGCATTGGAGCAAATACCGCAATCTTTCAATTGCTGGATGCGGTGCGGTTGCGCACATTGCCCGTCAATGCGCCGCAGGAATTGGTTGAAGTGCGCCCCGACGAATTGAGCACCAGCAACCGGCGGGGCAATAAGAGCACGCAGTATCCGGCTGTCACCAATCCGCTGTGGGAACAGCTTCGAGAACAAACACAATCATTTTCCAGCCTTTCCGCCTGGAGCACGGGCAATTTCAATCTGGCGCAGGGCGGCGAAGTGCGCAACGCGCGGGCGCTGTGGGTTAGCGGCGATTTTTTCTCTACGCTTGGCGTGAATGCCACGTTGGGGCGCGTCTTCACCGCGACAGACGATCAGCGCGGTTGCGGAGCGCGAAACGCCGTCATCAGCCATTCGTTCTGGCAACAGGAATATGGCGGCCAGCCGAACATCATTGGACGCAAAATCACACTGGCCGATCAACCGTTCGAGATCATCGGCGTGACGCCCGCCAATTTCTTTGGCCTTGAGGTTGGACAAAACTTCGACATCGCGCTGCCGATTTGCGCTGAAGCGATCACGGCGGGCAAGAACAACCGGCTTGATTCCGGCACGCACTGGTGGCTGATGGTGACGGGCCGTTTGAAGCCGGGACGCACGCGGGCGCAGGCGTCGGCTGAATTACAAACGCTCTCAGCCGGTTTGTTTGAAAAGACGCTGCCCGCGAATTACCCGCCGGTCAGCGTGCAGAATTATTTGCAAAGCAAGCTGGAAGCCGTCCCCGCCAGCGCTGGGTATTCCGTGCTGCGCACCAATTACGAATCATCGCTGTGGCTGCTATTGGCGATTGCAGGGTTGGTGTTGCTGATTGCCTGCACCAACCTGGCCAATCTATTGCTGGCGCGGGCCAGCGCGCGCGAACGTGAAATGGCCGTGCGGCAGGCGCTGGGAGCTTCACGCGCGCGATTGATCCGGCAGTTACTGGCGGAAAGCTTGTTGCTGGCTTTCATTGGCGCGGCGCTGGGCGCTTTGCTGGCGCAAGGCTTGAGCCGCTTTCTGATCGCGTACCTTAGCAATGGCGGCAATACGGTCTTTCTGAATTTGGGCGTGGATTGGCGCGTGCTCGGTTTTGCCGCCGGCCTGGCGTTGCTGACCTGTGTGTTGTTCGGTTTGATGCCCGCAATTCGCGCGGCGCGGATTGAACCTGGCGCGGCGATGAAAGCCGCAGGGCGTGGACTGACGGCGGGCCGAGAACGGTTCAGTTTACGAAGAGCATTGGTTGTTACGCAGGTCGCGCTTTCGCTGGTGCTGGTCGCGGGCGCATTCCTGTTTACGCGCAGCCTGAACAAATTGCTGACCGTAGACACAGGCTTTCAGTCAGAAGGGATTTTGATCACACGTATGGGCTTTGGGCCATTGAACTTGCCGCCGGAACGCCGCCTTCCCTTCAAACAGGAAATCATCACGCGCCTGCAAGCCATTCCCGGCGTGCAATCGGTTACCGAAACGAACGTCGTTCCATTAAGCGGCAACGCGGGCGGCAATACGGTTTGGCCGGACGGCACGAATGCTCAGCAAAAGGTGGGAGCCGGTGCCAGCATGATCGGCCCGGATTATTTCAAAACCTTGTCAACGCCTTTGCTGGCAGGTCGGGAATTCAACGAACGCGATACTGAGGGCGCGCCCAACGTCGCCATCGTGAATGAATCGTTTGCCCGGCAAGTAATGAACTCTGCGAATCCGATTGGACAACGGTTCTGGAAGGAGGCCACGCCCACAGACCCGGAAACGGCGTTCGAAATTGTAGGAGTGGTCAAAGACACGAAATATCTGGAATTGAGCGAAGAGATTGGCCCGACGATGTTTTTTCCCATGGCGCAGGTCAATCCTTCTCCAACGAGCGCGCAGTTATTGATCAAATCCAGCCTGTCACAAGCCGACACCACAACCGCAGTGAAGCGTACTCTCAACGAAATCAACCCCCGCATTCCGATCATTTTTCAAGGGTTCAAAACGATGATCGAAAACTCACTGCTGCGCGAACGCCTGCTGGCAACGCTTTCCGGCTTTTTCGGCGTGCTGGCGCTGCTGCTGGCCAGCATCGGCTTGTACGGCATTCTTTCGTATGGCGTCGCCAGCCGCACCAATGAAATCGGGATTCGCATGGCGCTTGGCGCAAACCAGCGCGACGTGCTTTGGCTGGTGTTGCGCGAAGCCCTGTTGCTGGTCCTGGCGGGCATCGCGGTCGGGCTGCCTGTGATTTTCCTGACGGCGCGGTTCATCGCCACCTTGCTGTATGGCTTGCCGCCAACGGATGCAGGTTCATTGGCCTTGGCCACGCTGCTGTTGTTGCTGGTGGCCTTGCTGGCTGGTTATTGGCCTGCACGCCGTGCCACACGCATTGATCCGCTGGCGGCTTTGCGCTGCGACTAAGGCTGAAGCTGATGGCGAATGCGACAAAGACAGTCCCCTTTTGTTTGTGGCTCTGGCTGATCCGCTTCATTGGCCTGATCGTCCCGCGCCGCTTGCGCCGGGATTGGCGGCAGGAATGGGAAGCGGAATTGCAGTGGCGCGAACAGCAATTGGCCGAATGGGACAAGCTCAACACAAAACATAAACTCGATTTGTTGTGGCATAGCGCGGGCGCATTCGCGGATGCGCTCTGGTTACAGCCAAGACGATGGGAGGATGAAATGATTCAGGATTTGCGATTTGGCGTGCGAATGTTGCTCAAACACAAAAGCTTCACGGCTGTTGCCATTCTGACGCTGGCGCTGGGCATCGGAGCAAACACTGCGATTTTCAGTGTCGTCAATGCTGTCTTATTTCGTCCTTTGCCCTATCGAGAACCGGAGAGGCTGGTCATGATTTGGGCCAGCAATGCCGGGCGTGGCGAACAGCGGGTAGGAGCTTCGGAACCTGACTTTGTGGATTTCAAAAAACAGCTTGGCGCTTTAGAAAGCCTTGCCGTGTTCACGCAATATCGCCCGGCCCTGACCGGAGCGGGTCAGCCAGAAAAAATCTATGGCGCGTCCGTTACACCAGATTTTTTCTCCGTGCTGGGAGTTCAACCAGCGCTCGGACGGAATTTTTCAGCCACCGATGCTGATCCCGGACAGCGCACCGTGATCCTGAGTCACGAATTATGGCAGCGCCGGTTTGGCGCAGACCTGCAAGTCATCGGCAAAGAAATCCAACTCAATCAAGTGGCCCATACGGTGATCGGCGTTTTGCCAGCCGGGTTTCATCCGCTTTCGGAAGACAAAGACCTCTATCGTCCCTTGAAGTTCGACAAAGCCAGCGGCGACCGCAGCTATCGCATTCTGCCGATGATTGGCCGGCTGAAAGCGGGAGCGACGATGACGAAGGCGCAAGCCGAGCTTGGCGCCATCGCCAGCCGTCTGGAAACGCAATACCCGGCAACCAATAGCGGTTATGGCGTCCGGTTGATTCCGCTGGATGAACAAATAAGGGGCGATGTCCGTCAGGGGTTGCTGCTGTTGCTTGGCGCTGTCGGGATGGTGTTGCTAATCGCCTGCACGAATATCGCCGGACTGCTGCTGGCACAGGCGGCGGCTCGCGAAAAAGAAACCGCCATCCGTCAGGCCCTTGGCGCCAGCCGCTGGCGCATCATCCGACAGTTACTGACGGAAAACGCTGTGCTGGCATTGGCTGGCGGAGCTGTGGGCTTGCTACTGGCTTTCTGGGGACAGCAATTACTCGTTTCCATCAGTCCAGTGGAACTGCCTCGTTTGAAAGAAGCTTCGATAGATTGGATGGCCGTGTTTTTTTGCTTCGCGCTCACCCTAATGACCACTTTGATTTTCGGCCTGTTGCCCGCGCTTCAGACAACGCGGCCAAGCCGTCTAGACCTGACCAGATCGTTGAAGGAGCGATCTGGCAGCGCACCTGCCAGACTACGGCGCGCGCGCAGTTTGCTGGTGATCGCTGAAACCGCGCTGGCGCTGATACTGCTGGCCGGAGCCGGTTTGTTAATTCGCAGTTCGCTGGCGTTGCAGAAAGTTGACGCGGGACTCAACGATGCTGGCCTATTGACAATGCACGTTTCAGCCCCGACTTCGATGGCGCGCGACACGCGGAAAACGTCGAGCTTTTTTGATCAGGTGATTGAACGAACCAAAACTCTGCCCGGAGTAAAAGCCGTCGGGGCGACGCTGCAACTTCCCTTCGCGGGCATGGACGTGGATCAAAGCCCCTTCACGATCGCAGACAGGCCGGAAACCATGCAGTCGCCGCCCGTTTCCCGTTTGCACGTGGTCAGCCCGGATTATTTTTCCACCCTCGGCATCCCGCTCTTGCAAGGACGTTTGTTCAGTGAGCGCGATACCACAGAGGCGCCGGGCGCGGTGATTATCAACGAAGAAATGGCGCGACGCTTTTGGCCCGTCGCGGATGCCGTCGGGAAACGCATCACGCAGGGTTTGCTGCTGACGCCGGGCGAAATGGCTGAGCGCGAAATTGTCGGCGTCGTAGGCAACGTCAAACATTTCGGGTTGGCCGTTGATACAGAACCGCAAATGTACGTGCCGCATCGCCAGAGTCCCTGGCCCGCCATGAATCTGGCGGTACGCGTTGAGGGCGAACCGTTGGCACTGGCCGCCGCCGTGCGCGCAGAGGTTCGCGCAATCAGTCAGGACGCCCCGGTCACCAATATCAACACCATGACACAGCTTCTGTCCGATTCCGTCGCGCAGCCGCGCTTTCGCGCCATCCTGGTCGGGCTGTTTGCGCTGGCCGCGCTGGCGCTGGCTGCGACAGGCATTTACGGAGTGATCGCTTATCTGGTTAGCCAACGCACACAGGAAATGGGCATTCGACTCGCGCTGGGCGCACAACCGAAAGACATCTTCAGACTGATCCTGACCGAAGGTGTGAAGCTGATTGCGGCAGGCCTTCTATTCGGACTGCTGGGTGCGCTGATGCTCACGCGCTTTCTCTCCGGACTGCTGTTCGGCATTAGCCCGACCGATGCGCTGACTTTCGTGGCAATTTCGGCGCTGCTTGCGGCAGTTGCACTGCTGGCGTGCTACCTGCCAGCGCGGCGGGCGACAAAGATAGATGCGATGCTGGCGCTGCGACACGACTAAAACCGATGACCAATTCGACCAACACAACGCGCTTTCGTTTCTGGTTCTGGCTGATTCCCTTCATGGGCCTGATCGTGTCGCGCCGATTGGCCGCAGCAATGGGAAGGAGCAAAATCACCTGCTCGTTCCTTCTTCAACGATGCGGATTTCCTCTTCCGTCAAGTCGTAAAGTTCATACACCAGCCGATCAATCTGCCGGTCTGTGGCGTCTATCTGGCGTTGCAGCAAGGTTTGTTCATGCGAGGTTTTGGCGGCGGAAAGCTGGCGATGCAGCGCAAGCATCTGCTCGACCAGCTTCACCATCCGGTCATGGCGCGTTCTGTCGGCAGTGTCCTTGAAGTTGATGACGCGAATGGGAACCTTTTCCATGTACTGGTAAATCATTCGGTAGCGGAATTGGCCAGCGCGGACGCCAAAAGGAATGCTGATGTTGCTGATAGCAAACCAGCATAGCTTGCTGTTGAGAATTCCCAGCAAATACATGTCATCCGTGCCAAGTGCGTAGGCTGTGTTGGCAAGATACGTTCCTGATTTATCCAGATAAAAGCGCGGTCCTTTAGCGATGTCGGGAAAGATGATTTTGGGAGATTCAAAGATTTCGTAATAAGCAACGTCGTCTTGAATTTCATACCATTGGTAACGGCCGGGCTTTCTGCCTTTCTTCTGATCGCTTTTGGTCTTTGGTGTCAGTTCTTCTTTCCACTGGGAAAGGTGAGCTTTGATTGCAGGATAAGAATCAATGTTGATGCCTCTGCGCGTGAAGATCAGCCAACGATCTTTGGGAGTTATGTGCCAGCGGCGAATGTCTTCGCCTTGTAGCATTGGTTTGATGACTTCCGCGCTTTTGGCATGCTGACGGATTAAACGTTCTTTGGTAGCGGTATCAACGACAAATGCCTCATTTAGGCCGGTTGTCACGCCACGGAAGAATCGCCTTTCAACATACTGTCCTAAGCCAACCCCTCGCCCCATGATTTTGTTGAACAGGCGGAGTTGTTCCTGGCTATCAATTGACCACGCGGCGTCAGTCAATTGATAGGGTAAGATTTCGTAATGCTCTTCAGATACGAATTGTTCCAGCTCCAGATTCTGTAGAGACGAAACCCTGCTGATTTCGATTGTTTCAAGCTGGGCTGCTTTGCCAAAAAGCGGGATGCAAACATACGTGTCTTTGGCTCGTTCAAAGACGGGCAAACCGCCAAAGTCCACAATGCGCAATATGGCGGCTTGTTCTTTCAGCCATTTACGCAACGGCTTGGCAAACGTGGTTCGCAAAAAACTGCTGGAAACGATGATGCTGTATAGGCCTTTCGGGTTTAGCAAGTTCACGCCACGCTCAATGAAGTAAACATACAAATCCGCTACGCCATCGAAGGCTTGGTAATTACGGCTGAGATAGTCTTTGAATTGAGTAAGCGATTCCTGTCGAACATAGGGTGGATTGCCAATCACGGCATCAAAGCCACCCGCCTTCATAATTGCCGCAAACTCCGTCGCCCAGTCGAAGACGTTGATGCGGTAACGTTCTTCTTCGTCAAAGAATCCGAGTTGTCCTTGATCGTAAAAATCCGGGCCAATCAACGAGTTACCACATTTGATGTTGTTGCCCAGATCGGGCAGAGCGCGTTCCTGAAACAGCCGCAGGTTTTGGCCGACGGTTTCCGCCGTTTCGCCTTCCAGCACTTTCAACAGCAAAGACAATTTGGTGGTTTCGACGGCTTGTGCGTCAATGTCTACGCCGTAAAGATTGTTGAGCAGAATGCGTTTTCGCTCCGGCGTGGTCAGCCGCCAATCGCCGTTGGCGGTTTGAACCAGTGGCGGATTTTTGCCGCGCGCCAGCTTTTCCGGTTCGTTTTGCATGTACCAATCGCGATGCCAGTCCAGCAGAAACTGGTATGCGCCAAGCAGGAACGACCCGGAGCCGCAGGCCGGATCAAGGATGCGAAGTTTCGCGACTTCTTTCGGCGATTTGCTTTCGCAGAGTTTGCCAACCGTCTGTTTAACGATGTAATCCACGATATAAGTCGGTGTGTAATACACGCCACCGGCTTTGCGGACTTCCGGCTTTTCTTCGACTTTGGCTTGATGCCCGGCGGTCAGGCGAATGACTTTGCCCAGAAACTGTTCGTACACCTGACCCAAAATATCCGCCGGAAGCACGGAAAATTCATACGGGCTGTCGGGGTAATACAGCTTGCGAATGATGTCCTTGAGTGGTTTGTCATCCAGACTGAGCGTCAGCGTCAGATCATCGGGAGGTTCCAACCGGTCTTTTTCTTTGCGGAAATGGAACAGGCCGGAGTTGTACCGGTCGTCGGCGCGTTGAAACAACACAGCCAAATCTTGATAAACCTGATTGCTTTTCAACAGTTCCTGCAACTGGCCATACCGTTCGATGCCGCGAGCTTCGCAAATCCGCAAAAAGATGACGCGGTCAATCGTGCGTTGAACGGAAAAATTCAGGTCGCGCGTATTCAATTCGGGATTCCGCAATGCCAGATTTTTGGCCAGGGCTTCGCGCCAAGTTTCGATCTCTTGCAGAAAGGCGGCGTCAACTTCCTGCGTGCCTTTGCGATTTTTGCCAGTGGCGTATTTGTCGAACGAACCTTTCAGAATCGCCTGTTTCGAGAATTTGTCAGCGATCTCTTCCCACTTGTCGGCATATTCGGTGTAGCGGCAGTAAAAGATTCGCGCCGTTGAAGCCTTGTCGGTTTTGACCGGCTCGATGCGGCAATCATAAACAGCGAATTCTTCAAAGTCGGACAGGATGGAAAGCGGCAGCTTGGCCGACCACGCATACCGGCGAAGTTGGAAAGCTGGGCTGATGTCGTCTTTGATGTTGACCTGCGGCTTTTTGGCTTCCAGAAAAAACTTGCGCGCTCCGCCAATGCGAAAACAGTAATCGGGGGCTGTGGTGACACCGCCGATCTTGATGGCGTCTTCGTGAATCACGTCTTTGTACGCTTCGGCGTATCCTTGACGGTTCAATACATCCCAGCCCAATTCTTCAAAAAACGGATTGAGAAATTCATTGCGTAACTGCGTTTCGTTATAGTTGCCGGAACGGTACGCCTCTTCGTTGAATTTGAATCGCTCGACAAGTTCGTGAATGCGTTCTGGTACAGACATAAATGCTTGCTGAATTTTTCTTGTAATTTGTTAGAGGTCGCCTGCTTGAAACAGCCGAGTTGCACAGGCGCAGGGCAACGGGAGAATAGCAGATGGTTACTATCACGGCTACAGTTGGAAGAGAGCAAACTATAGCGTTCAAAAAGTGTGGCGCAGGTTTTCCAACCTGCGCAGGAATTGCTTGGAAAGCCCATTGTTAAAACGAAAGGCTTCTTGCCAGAGCCGTCGCAGGTTGGAAAACCTGCGCTACTTTTGACCAAAAACATAGAAATCATAAAGAGGATTTGAAGCCCGAAAGAATTCCTTCGGCGAACTGCGTGCTTTTTGCCATGAAGCGCCCCGATCCAATTTACAAACCAACCTGCTGAAACCATTATCTTTTTTCGCGCACCAACACCACAGGTCATCCGTATTTCTGAGTGACCAACCGTAATTCGCAAGCAAAACCAATTTGAGGCGTGTCGTTCCCAAGCACGCCGTTCACCTAAATTCATGGGAGGAAGATATGTTCCAGGATTTGCGTTATGGCGTGCGCATGTTGCTCAAAAATAAAGGCTTCACAGTTATTGCCGTACTGACATTGGCGCTGGGCATCGGAGCCAATACAGCCATGTTCAGCGTGCTGAACACCTATTTGTTCGGCTCGCTTCCCTATCCAAACTCAGATCAATTGGTGCGCGTCTGGCGCACATCCCCGCATTCGCAGACCTGGCCGCATTCCCCAGCCAACTTCATGGCCATGCGCGAGAAAAACAATATCTTCGATTACCTGGTCACCTGGAACGGAATCGTCCCCAATTTGATTGAAGAAGGTCAGTCTGCCGAACGCCTGTCAGGCATGACGGTCACGGCGGATTTCTTTCCTGCGCTTGGCGTGCAGCCTGCGTTGGGACGCGCCTTCACCGCCGAAGAAGATCAGCCCGGAGCCAATATGGTCGCTGTTATCAGTGACCGGTTGTGGCAACGCCGGTTCGGCGGCGATCCGAGCGTGCTGGGACGCACAATGCAACTCGACGACGAAAGCGTAAAGATCATCGGTGTCATGCCGCCTGGATTCGACCATCCGCTGCTGTGGGGAACGGTGGATTTGTGGCGGCCCATTGCCTTTGCCGCTGACCAACGCCAAAACCGGGGTAACAACTTCCTGCGTGTGTTTGCCCGCTTGAAACCCGGCGTGACCTTGCCGCAAGCGCAAGACAGCATCAGCACGCTGTTTGCCGCCATCGCCAAAGAAAATGATTCCAACCGTGGCGAAGGCATACGCCTGGAAGCCTTGCAGCGAACGATGTCCGACACCATCGGGCGCAAAGTCATGTGGTTCACGTTCGGCCTGGCGGGATTCGTTCTGCTGATTGCCTGCGCGAATCTGGCCAATCTGCAACTGGTGCGTACTGCGGCAAGGTCACGCGAATACGCCGTGCGCGCTGCGCTGGGAGCCGGACGCTTGCGGCTGCTCCGGCAATCGTTTACCGAAAGCCTGATCATCGCCTTGCTCGGCGGAGCTTTAAGCCTGCTACTCGCGCTGGGAGCGGTAGAGTTCATCAGCCGCAGCCTGTTCAGCGAACTGCCCGGCGCGAAAGTCACGCTGGATTTCAAAGTCTTTGCGTTCGCGCTGCTTTGTTCCGTGCTGACCGGCGTGATTTTCGGCGTCGTCCCTGCGTGGCTCGCTTCCCGTGCAGATGTGAATCAAGCGCTGAAGGAAAGCCCGCGCGGTTCGACCGTGGGCAGGTCACAAAATCGGTTGCGGCACGCGCTGATCATCGGCGAAGTGGCCTTCGCGCTGATCCTGTTGGCCGGAGCCGGGTTGTTTCTGCGCGGATTGCAGCGCTTCGCCAATCTTGATCCGGGCTGGCGAGTGGACGGACTGGTGACGGCGCAATTCAATTTGCGCGGGCCCAATTATGCGAATCCGCCACAGCGCGCCGCTTTTTACCAACAGATGGAAGAGCGGTTGCGCGCCCTGCCCGGCGTGCAGCAAGTGGCGATTTCCGGTTCGCAAGCGGCCTGGGGATTCGGCAGCAGTGGCAGTTTCAAAGTAGAGGGCCAACCGGAACCCGAAGCAGGCAAATGGCCCGAAGTGTATTTCGAGCCAGTATCAACCAATTATTTTGAAACGTTGGGAATTCGATTGCTGGAAGGCCGGGCATTCAACTCTTCTGACATCGCAGACAAAACACCAGTCATCATTGTCAACGAAACTTTGGCAAAGCAGTTCTGGCCAAATGAAAGTGCCATCGGAAAACGCATTGGCAGACCGGGGAATAATCCGAACTGGATGGAAGTTGTCGGCGTAGTGAACAACGTCGGGTTCCCCTCTTCCCTGGGAGAACCGTACACACGTTTTCAAGCTTTTCGACCATTGGCGCAAAGTCCCTGGAGCAGCGCTGTGATCTCGCTTCGCAGTTCTATACCTCCCGAAGGATTTGCAGGCGTTTTACAACGTACGGCTGCCGAGCTTGATCCGACACAGCCGATCCACAGGATTCGCAGCGTGCGTAGCCTGGTTAATCAGGGGCTTGGCAACATTTCGTTGCTGGGCACATTGCTGGGCGCATTTGCTGCACTTGGGCTGGTGCTGGCCGCGATTGGAATTTACGGCGTGATTTCTTACACGGTTGCGCAACGAACCGGCGAAATCGGCATTCGGCTGGCGCTGGGAGCGCAGACGCGAAATGTTTTGTGGCTGGTGTTAAGCAAAGGCGCAATGTTGATTCTGATCGGTTCCACGTTGGGTTTCGTCGGCGCTTATTTTGTTGGATGGTTTTTGGCGACGAATTTGCCGACCTTGCCCACGCGCGATCCGCTGGCGCTGACAGGAATTACCTTAACGCTGGTGGCTGTGGCATTGGCGGCGTGCTACTTCCCGGCACGCAAAGCGTCAAAAGTTGATCCGATGGTGGCGCTGCGACACGAATAACGCGGCCCTGAAAATTAAGCTCGATTTTGCGCGGCGCAGTCTGAACGCGTTTCAGGCTGCGCCATCGTTATAACCACGGAACCTGGAGAACAAGATGTTTCAAGACTTACGCTTCGGCATTCGTATGTTGCTCAAACAACCCGGCTTCACACTGATTGCGGTGCTGACGCTGGCGCTGGGCATTGGCGCGACTTCGGCGGTGTTCAGCTTGATTCAAGGCGTGCTGCTGACTCCACCGCCGTATCAGAAGCCGGAGCAATTGGTGCTGATTTCGTCCGCGCGAACCAACGGCCAGCAAACACCGCGTCCGCCGGACTGGGCTGCCGCGCAGTGGCAGGAATGGCCCAAAGAAGCGAAGTCTTTGGAATCTGTTGCCGCGTACCGATGGTCGTTCAATTTCATCGTTTCCGACGAAGGCAGCGAGTCATTTCAGGGAATGTTTGTGACCAAAGATTATTTCCATGTCGCCGGGTTGCAGCCTGTCTTGGGACGAACCTTTCAGGATTCCGACATTGGGCCGAACACGCCGCCTGTGATTATTCTTGGTCACGACCTTTGGCAGCGTAAATTCAACAGCGACCCAAACATCGTCGGCAAAGCCATTCGCATCAGCCGTCAGGAAATCCAGCCCACCATCATCGGCGTTATGCCGCCGGGCGTTCGGTTCCTGCCATCACCTTCGACGGAAGACGAACCCAATTACAACGTAAACGCGCAAGTGGATTTTTGGGCGCTGGCCGTCCCTGCTCCGGAGCGCCTGAAACGGCAAATGTGGAATGTCGTCGGGCGGTTGCAAGACGGAGCCACGCCAAATCAGGCGCAAGCGGAACTTTCCATCATCACCGCGCAACAAGGACAAGCCGACCGGGATTTCGAAGGCATCACCGCGCAGGTGAAGTCATTGCCTGTAGAAATGAACCGCGATGGCCGCCGCATTTTGTTGCCGTTGCTGGGAGCGGCTGCGCTGGTGCTGTTGATCGCTTGCGGAAATGCCGCCGCGCTGCTGCTGGTTCGCGGGCTTGGGCGGCAACAGGAATACGCCGTGCGCGGCGCTTTGGGCGCTGGACGCATGGCGCTGTTCCGCCAAGTTTCCGTGGAAAGTTTGTTGATCGCGCTTTTGGGAGGCGCATTTGGAATTGCCCTGGCGCTTGGAACCGTCAAACTGTTCAAGCTGATTGGCGGAACTGCCATTCCGCGCTTGGACACCGTCACGATGGGATGGACGGTTTTGGCTTTCGGACTGGGTTCGGCAGTGCTGGCCGCAGTGATGGCTGGGCTGTATCCCGCCTTGCGCGCTTCGCAGCTTGACCCGATGAACGCGTTGAAAAGCGCTGGGCCAAAAAGCAGCGCCGGTCGTGGAGAGCGCCGCTTGTTACGCGCCGTGACCATCACGCAAACCGCGCTGACTTTGGCTTTGCTGGTGGGAGCCGGTCTGTTGATTCGGACAATGAACAACCTGTCCAACATGCAGACGGGTTATGACACAGGACGAATCTTGACCATGAGCGTCACAGCGGTTCAGGGAAACTATAACGATTTTCACCGCCGGGCTTTGGAGCGCGTGTCGGCGCTGCCCGGTGTGCAGTATGCGGCCTTCGCCTGGGGCGTGCCGTTGACCAACAACAGTTGGCCCGCAACCGTTGAAATTGAAGGACAACCCATCGCCACCAAACCGAGCGATCAACTCTCGATCCCGCTTCGGTCTGTTTCAGAGGATTATTTCAAGCTGCTGGGTTTGGCGATTTCAAACGGCAGAGACTTTCGCTCCACCGACACGAATGAAGCGCCTCCGGTTTCGATCATCAATCAATCCTTTGCGGATCGTTACTTTCCTAAGGAAAACCCCATTGGCAAAAAAGTCTGGCTTCGCGGGCGTCAGCAACCGCCCACAGAAGTCATCGGCGTTGTCGCCAATGCCCGCACAGAAGATTTAACGCAGGCCGCCGAGCCGGAACTGTATGCCCCTTTCTGGCAGGCAGGCGCATTTTCCAAGCACCTGGTTGTCCGCACGACAACCGATCCGCGCGCGGTGGCGGCTTCCATTCAGCGCGAACTTCATGCGGTTGATCCGACCGCTGCGGTTGAAAAGCTGAAAACACTGGACCAGATTCGCGATGATTCACAGGCTTCCCGCACCTTTGCCATGCGGCTGTTGGTGGGATTTGCCATCGTGGCCAGTGCGCTGACGCTGATTGGCATTTACGGTGTGCTGTCGCTGTCGGTCGCCGGACGCCGCAGAGAAATTGCCATTCGCACTGCCGTAGGCGCGGAACGCCGCGACGTTTTGAAACTTGTCTTTGGCGAAGGATTGCGGTTGATTGGCATTGGCGTGATCGCAGGACTGATTGCTGCCATCGCCTTATCTCGTTTCTTGAAAGCCTTT
Organism: uncultured Heliomicrobium sp.; assembly: GCA_964383955.1. Classification (GTDB taxonomy): domain Bacteria; phylum Acidobacteriota; class Blastocatellia; order RBC074; family RBC074; genus RBC074. The sequence goes on from CAYLJQ010000020.1 coordinate 18,695, forward strand.
TTGTTTGGCGTCGAACCGGCTGATCCCATCACATTGGTTGGCGTCAGCCTGGCGTTTGTCTGCGTGGCGCTGTTGGCCTGCTGGATTCCGGCACGACGCGCAACAAAGATTGATCCGCTGGAAGCGCTTCGTTACGAGTAAAACCATTGGAGGAATAGATGTTTCAAGACTTGCAGTTTGGGCTGCGCATGCTGCTCAAACGGCCTGGGTTCACTTTTGTTGCCGTGGTGACGTTGGCGCTGGGCATTGGCGCGAACACGGCAATTTTCAGCGTTGTGTACACGGTGCTGCTGCGGCCGTTGCCTTTCGCCGAACAAGAAAAATTGGTCACGTTGTGGAAGCGGGACACTGCCGCCAACACCGCTTTCGTCGAATTGGCGTTGGCGGAAGTCGGAGACTGGCAACAGCAATCAAACAGCTTCGCCAGCATCGCCGCAATGCCCGCAACCGTTTATGGATACGGGTATGTGCTGACTGGCAACGGCGAAGCCGTGCAGCTTGAAAGCGCAAAAGTGACCGGAAGTTTCTTTTCCCTGCTCGGCGCGCAAGCGGCGCACGGGCGCGTTTTCAACGAAAGTGACGACCAGATAAACGGACAAAAAGTTGCCGTTCTCAGCGACCGCGTCTGGCGGGAACGGTTCAACGCCGACCCAAACATCATTGGCCAAAACATCACGCTGACCGAACAAGGCTTTACTGTGATTGGCGTCATGCCCGCGAAATTCGAATTTCCCAAAGGCGTAGACCTGTGGCTGCCGATCAAAACGGTTGTCACCGCCAGACAGACGGAAAGTTACGGCGCGTCGTTTATGACAGCCGTTGGCAGGCTGAAACCCGGCGTAACCCCGGCGCAGGCCGAAGCCGAAATGAACACCATCATTTCGCGCATTGCAGCAGCGCATCCTGAAATGGATGCCGCCGGACACCGCATTGTTATCACTCCGCTGGCCGAGCATTTGTTTGGCGATGCGCGTCCGGCGTTGTGGTTGTTGCTGGCGGCGACCGCGATGCTGTTGCTGATCGCCACGGCCAACATCACCAACTTGTCGCTGGCGCGCGCAACGGCAAGACGCAGAGAGTTTGCCGTGCGCGCAGCGCTCGGTGCTGGACGATTGAGATTGATTCGCCAGTTGTTGACGGAAAGTTTTCTGCTGGCGTTGGCGGGCGGACTCGGCGGCGTGTTGCTGTCGAATTGGCTGATCGAATTGCTGATTCGTGTTGCTCCTGCTGACATTCCGCGCATTGAAGAAGTCAGCTTGAACGTCACGGTGCTGCTGTTCAGTTTGGGCATCACGTTGCTGACGGCAATTTTGTGCGGCCTGGTTCCAGCGCTAACGGCTTCGCGGATCAATCTGAATCAACGATTAAGCGAAGGCGGCAGCAAAATGTCCGGAGAGCGATCCGGCTCGCGAATGCGCAATTTGCTGGTGATTGCCGAAGTCGCCGTGACTGTGGTCTTGCTGGCCGGAGCCGTGCTGATCTTGCGCAGTTTCGTCAATCTCAGCCTTCTCAATACAGGCTTTGATCCGGCCAACACACTGACGATGCACTTGCGGCTGCAAGGCCAGAAATATGGGACGCCGGAATCCAGGCGCGAATTTTACCGGCAGTTGATCGAACGGCTGGAAGCGCGTCCCGGCATCGAAGCCGCCAGCGCAGTGCTCATTCGTCCGATGGAAGGCACCGTCGGCTGGGATGTTCCCTTTGAACTGGAAGGACAATCGGAAGCCGAAGCCAAAAAGAATCGTGTGCCGAATTTTGAAGCCATCACGCCGCACTATTTCCGCACCTTCAAACTGCCAGTCAAAGCAGGCCGCGAATTTACGGATTTCGATACGGACCAATCGCAGCCCGTCGCCATCATCAGCGAAACGATGGCGACGACGATGTTCGGCGCAGGCGTTGATCCCATCGGCAAACGGCTCAAACTCGATTTACGCGATTCCCCCTGGCGCGTGATTGTCGGCGTCGCTGCCGATACACGGCACCGGGCGCTGCAAGACGTGCGGTTTGATCTGTACATTCCATTTGCGCAATGGCCGATGGCCTTCGTCAATCACTTTGCGGTTCGCACGACCACAGATCCGTTGGCAATGCTGCCAACCGTGCGCAACGAAGTCGCGGCGCTCGACCCAGCGCAAGCCATCACGCGTGTCGCGACGATGGAGCAGTTGATTGAAACGAATTTGGCGCAACCCAGATTCAGTGCCGTGATGTTGAACTGGCTTTCTGGCTTGGCGCTGCTGCTGGCGGCGGTCGGCATTTACGGCGTGCTGGCATATTCCGTCGCGCAGCGCACAGGCGAATTCGGCGTCCGGCTGGCGCTGGGAGCGCAAGGCTCGGACATTTTGAAACTGGTCATCGGGCAAGGAATGCGCCTGGTTGGGGCTGGCCTGGTGGTCGGCTTGATCGCGTCGTTTGCGCTGACCCGATTGATCACCAAGCTTTTGTTTGGCGTCAGCGCGACTGACCCGATGACGTTCGCCGCAATCCCGCTGACACTGATGGCTGTGGCGTTGCTTGCCTGCTGGTTGCCAGCGCAGCGCGCCACCAAAGTGGACCCGATGGAAGCGCTTCGATACGACTGAAACTGAGAGGCTGTGAAGTGATTTGGAACCACAGATGAACATGGATCAACACAGATCAACACGGATTACATGTTGGGTTCATCTGTGTGAATCTGTGTTTATCCGTGGTTGATTGCTTGTCTCAATGTTGTCTTTTCAGATTTAGCCCTTACAAACTTGAATTACTTTGGAGGAAACCATGCTTCAAGACTTGCGCTATGGGTGGCGGATGCTGCTCAAACACAAAGGATTCACCCTGGTTGCTGTGCTCTCGCTGGCGCTGGGCATTGGCGCGAACACCGCGCAGTTCAGTTTGGTGGACACCGTGTTGCTGAGAATGCTGCTGGTGCATGAGCCGGAACGTCTGGTTTTGTTTGAATGGGAAGCCGGTCGCCCATTCAGAACCGATGGCATGCGCGGTACGTTCATCAACGACAAACCAGGCAGACGCAGCGCCTCCATTTACAACTACAAAATTATCCAGACAATGATGCAGTCGCGGGCGCAGGCGACAGAAACGCCGCTCAGCGATTTGTTTGCCTTTGCGCCGCTTTATGGCCTGACGGCGGTCGTCAACAACCAGGCTGAAATTGTGCGCGGGCAAGCGGTAACCGGCGGGTATTACACAGGCTTGGGTGTGCAACCCATTTACGGGAGAGCCATCAACAATGAAGACGACAATGCCGCGTCATCGCCCGTCGCGATGCTCAGCCATAAATACTGGCAGGAACGGTTCGCCTCGAACCCAAATGTCATTGGCCAACAGCTCAAGCTTAACAACATCGCTTTCACCATCATCGGCGTGACACCAGCGGGATTTGCCGGAACGCTGCAAGTTCAGGAACATCCCGAAGTCACGGTCCCGCTGAATTTCGAACCAGCCTTGCTCGGCGATAATTCCGCCCTGGTGCGAAAAGACAATCGAAATACCTGGTGGATTCATTTGATGGGACGGCTGAAACCCGGCGCGACGTTTGACCAGGCGCGCGAAAGTTTGAATGCCACATTCCAGACCGCCGCGCTGGAAATGATGCCCGCTCCGCGCAAAGAAACTGATCCGGTCAAAATCGAGCAAAAGGATTATCCGAACCTGATCGCGCAAACCGGTGGACGCGGATTGCTGGAAACGCGCAAGCTGTATTCAAGAACCATTTACGGTTTATTCGCCGTTGTCGTGCTGGTGTTGCTGATTGCCTGCGCCAATGTCGCCAATTTGCTGTTGGCACGCGCGGCGCTTCGCGGCCCGGAAATCAGCGTGCGGCTGGCCGTTGGCGCAGGACGCTGGCGGTTGATCCGGCAATTGTTGACCGAAAGTGTGTTGCTGGCGGCAATCGGCGGAGCGGCGGGAATTTTGGTCGCGTATTGGGGCAAATCTGCGTTGGCGGCGCTGGCCACGCGGAATACAGACTTTTTACCCGTGGGCGTTGAGCCAAGCCTGAGCTGGCGCGTTCTGGCCTTTACGATTGGCATTTCTCTGCTGACGGGAATTGTATTCGGGCTGGTTCCTGCCTGGCGTTCGACAAAAACCGATTTGGCAGGAGCGCTAAAACAAAGCCGCAAAGGTTCCGGCGCCGTTTCACGATTGAGCAAAGGATTGATCGTTTTACAGGTCGCGCTGTCGCTGTTGTTGCTGGTTGGCGCAGGATTGTTCATTCGCACGCTGACGAATCTGCAAAAAATCAACTTGGGCTTCAATCAGGAAAATTTGCTGACGTTTGCCATTGATCCGAAACAGGGCGGTTACAAAGACGAGCGGCTGACGCAGTTTTATCAGCAACTGTCCGCACGTTTGGATGCGCTGCCGGGTGTTCAATCGGCTACCTTCGCGTCCATTCCGCTGATTTCAAACTATATGTGGAACACGGGAATTCTGCTGCCGGGCGAAACAGAAAAGACTGCGGCGGAACACATTTCCAACCGGCAAGCCATTCGCGAAAATTACTTCACCACGATGCAAATTCCCGTGTTGCTGGGACGTAGTTTCACAACGCAGGACACGCTGCAATCGCCGAAAGTCGCCATCGTCAATCAAACCTTTGCGCGCAAATATTTTCCGGATACGGATGCGGTGGGCAAACGAATCAGAGAGTCCGAAGGCAAAGACGAAATGGAAATCATTGGCGTCGTTGCCGACCACAAATACAACAGCCAGCGCGATGAAATCGAACCGTTGATGTACACGTCCTGGCAACAGGTTTCGGATCCATTCGGCGGTATGTATTTCGCCTTGCGAACCAATGGCGAACCAACGGCCTTCACCGCTGGCGTGCGTCAGGCGGTCAGAGATATGGATGCCACTTTGCCCGTCACCGAAGTCAGTTCCCAGAAAACTCGTTCGGAGGACACGCTGGCGCAAGAACGTTTGTACGCACGGCTGCTGAGCTTTTTTGGATTGCTGGCGCTGGCGCTGGCGGCCATTGGATTATCCGGCGTGATGGCGTATTCAGTGACGCAGCGAACAAATGAAATCGGCATTCGCATGGCGCTTGGCGCTCAGCCGGGAAAAGTCCTGCGAATGGTGGTCTGGCAGGGATTGAAACTCGTGCTGGTTGGATTGGTGTTCGGTTCAGCCCTGGCGTACGGCATCAAGCGGCTGATGGGCAGCCAGTATTTCGATTCCAGAACCTGGCAACGCCAAATGGCCGAACAGCTTTACGGCGTGCGCAGCTTTGATCCATTGCTATTCGGAATGATCGCCGGATTGTTGCTGCTGATTGCCTTGCTGGCTTGCTGGATACCGGCTCGCCGCGCTGCGCGGGTTGATCCGCTGGAAGCGTTGCGTCACGAATAATCGAACCAGCAAGAATGTTTTAGACAGGATTTTCAGGATGCTTCAGGATTGACATAAAGCGCATTGTCGTCCGGTTCATCATCATCTTGAAAATCCTGCTCATCCTGTCTAAAAGTTTTGTGATCCGAATTCGCATGACGTTGGTCCTATTCTTATCAACCACAACGAGGGCAACCGATGACAGAACCGAAATTCTTGACGATGGAAGAACTGCAAGCAGGCTTACCGGCAATTCGGCAAGCCCCGGAAAACGACGGCGAACTGAAGTTGATTGTTCGCCGTCCGCAAACCAATGCCCGCGAAGTGCTGGCGGAAGTGGAACTCAGCACAGAAGTAGGTGTCGTAGGCGACAACTGGAAAGATCGTTCCAGTTCGCGCACCGACGATGGATCACCGCATCCTGAAATGCAGATCAACATCATGAACTGGCGCGTCATCACGTTGATCGCGCCGGACGAATCGCGCCACCAACTGGCGGGCGACCAACTCTTTCTGGATATGAATCTGACGAAAGAAAACCTTCCCGCTGGAACCAGGCTTGCGCTTGGCACGGCGATTCTGGAAGTCACCGCCCAGCCGCACACGGGCTGCAAAAAGTTTGTTGAACGCTTTGGCCTTGATGCCATGAAGCTTGTGAATTCGGAAGTCGGGCGCGAATTGCAGCTTCGCGGCATCAACGCCCGCGTCATCCAGTCCGGAACAATTCGCACAGGCGACCGCGCCAGAAAGCTCTGAGTCCCACTTGAGAGAACCTGGGTTTTCGCCAATTTACTCAGCCTATTCTTCCCTCTGACCGGTCTAAATCCTTGATTCATTGGCGGCAGCGAAAAATATTCCGCCGCCGCTTGCCGCGGAGTTGACATCAAACTATAGCGCGACTATATGTGGAGACCACACATATGGAGGCAATTGCTATGCTTGATAAAGAAGTGAAACGCGGCAGCACGGAGATGCTGATTCTGGCGCTGGTGGAAGATCGTCCTCGCCACGGGTATGAGATTGCCAAACTGATCGAAGAGCGTTCAGACGGCGTGCTGCAATTCCACGTCGCTTCGCTGTATCCCCTGCTTTACCGATTGGAAAAACGCGGCTTGATTAAAGGCACGTGGGTGGAAAAGGCCGGACAGCGCAGACGGCGCTTTTACAAGCTGACAGCACAAGGAAAAAAAGTGCTTACCGAACAGCGGCAAACGTGGTCAGACTTTTTCGCGGCGCTGGATCGCGTCGCCAAAATCACGCCTGCATAGGTTAGCTATGAGTCCAAACTGGAACGACATCGTGCGTCAACATCTGGCGGTGTTGCACCTGCCGCCGGAACGCGAGATCGAAATTGTCGAAGAACTGGCGCTGCACCTGGAAACGCTTTATCAGGATGCGCTGTCGGATG